>JALTEL010000430.1 GCA_027073945.1 Caldifarciminota bacterium
AAAAATGGCAACAAAACAGAAGAACTTGCAGAGCAATTTTTTGAGAGGTGGAATTACTTCGATTTGCTTTTAAAAAATATTCATCGTTTAACCGAACCAGCGGCTGCAGGGGACGGCAAACAGCGCTGCGGTTTCTCAAAGGCCCTGCCCCGCATAAAGCTCAGTGGTAATTCAAGGCCCATTGCCCCGCATGTTTGCCGCCCCTGATCCGTGACGTTAACCATCAGGAGAAAACAGATTAATGAAGTCTGGCAATCAATTTTATTGGGACTTACGAAAAAAAATACAAGAATTTGAGAAATTAGATTCTGATCTGTTGGACCAAATCCAGAATGGAAATCTTGACTATTTAGAAATCGTTATAAATGCAAAAAAAGAAATAAAGAGATTACTGTCCGAAAAGGATGTCATACACATTGGGCCAGACAAAAAACTATCTGAAAAACTACGTAAAATTAGGGATGATTTTGGCTATCAGATTGATAATATCCTATCAAAACTAACTGAAATTACAGGCCAAGAGTTTTCTCAATCTTCTGAGGAAGGCAAAGATTATGTTGATGCACTTTTTAGTGAAGGTACGGCGGATTACGTCGATGACAATTTTTTTAAAAGGAAGAATGAAGTTGGAGCTATCGTTGTCAGCCATTCATTGCCAGATGTATTTTTACATCATTTAAGAAAATTAAAAGAATGCTATTCGTTAGGACTTTATGAAGCAACTGTTATTTATTGCCGTGCTGTTTTGGAATCAGGTTTATATACATCATTCAAACGAAAAGTTAAGAGAGGCCCAAAAGAGAAAGATTTTGAGGAATGGAACTTGAACTCTCTTATTAATAGCATGAAAAGATTTCTGACTAATGAAAGTCATGAAGAGTCACGTTCTCTAAAAGAAAAAGCGAATAATATTCTCCATTGGAAACATGATAAAGTAATTGTTTCTGAGAAAGAAGCACTTGATGCTATCAAGACAACATTTGAGATTATAGAAGAGATATTTTTGTAATAGAGAACAAATGGTTAACAATCGGCTGCAGGGGACGGCAAACAGCGCGGCGGTTTTCCCAAAGCTGTACTCCGCATAAGGCTCAGTGGTAATTCCAGGCTCATTGCCCCGCATGTTTGCCGCCCCCTGAGCCGTACGTTAGACAAAACTAAATAACAGGATGTGGCTATGGATAAAAAAGATTCTGAAAAGCTAATTACATTCCTGAATGAGAAATGGAAAGGCCGTCCATGTCCGATGTGTGGAGTTGCGAAATGGTCTGTTCAAAATATGGTTTTTGAACTAAGAGAGTTCCATGGCGGAAGCCTAGTTATCGGGGGAACACCTATAATACCAATAATTCCAGTAACATGTACTAATTGCGGAAATACCATTTTTGTAAATGCTATAATGACTGGCATCGTAAAACCAGAACAGGAGGAGAAAAAAGATGGTTGAAAACTCCTCCATTCAAATATCCCAAGGTTACGATGTACTTCCGCCAAAGACAGGGAGGGCATACCCCATTCTTTGCGAAGAATGGAATTATTTGAAGGATAATATTAGTACGATTACCGAACGGCCAAATATTTATCATACAATAGGTTCGGTACTGCTTGGTGCATGCCTTTCTACTTTCATTGCTATTATTATTGGTAGTTTTCCCGATCAAAATCCATCAAATGGTCTTCCTAAAATCATCATTGCATGGTCAGTAGTAGCAGTCACTTTTATTATTGGAATTGTTTGTCTATATTTTGGCCACGAAAAAAGAAATTTGATTGAGAAGAAGGCGTCAGATATTCTCAGCCAAATGGAATTAATTGAAAAACGGTATCAACAAAACGATAATGTATAATGTCTAACAACTTAAATGTTGCGCGAAATTTTTCAAATTCTTCTGAAAGCCCGATACAGCAAGGGTTTCCGGGTAGCTGTATACGTAAGAACCGTGAATCATTGATCTTTTTAGCATTGCAACCTCTAACCATT
>JALTEL010000431.1 GCA_027073945.1 Caldifarciminota bacterium
ATACATCTGGTGGGCATAGGCTGCACCTTTACCTTGAGAAACCCTCGGCGAATAGGCAAAAATCAGGTAATTTACAGGATCTTTGCTCACAAGTCCATAACTTTTCATAATATTTTCTCTCATCTTGCTCTGCCTGTTTTTTGATGCCTCATCCCAAGAAATATGGCTTTTCTGCCCGCTTGTCCCGCTTGATGTAAATGTTGCTACTATTTTGGATTTATCAACCGATAACAAATCATACCATTTAAAGGCATCAACAATAATGTGCGGCAGTTTGTAAAGCTCATCTATTGAACCTATGGAGTCAAAACTAAAATTCTCCTGCTTGCAGATATTTCTGTAATCCTTGCTGTTTTTATAGTGAAACTCAAAAGCCTCTTTCATCGCATTGAAGAATATATCATTACACTCCTTCGTATCGCAGAAGGCATCCTCAATCTCAAACAGTTTATCAATCCACTTCATACTAACTCCCGAATCTCTTATCTATCAAACGCTTTACCTTACCCGTTATGGGGCTCCTTTCCAGGCTTCCCAATTTGACAAACTCAACCTCAAAAACCTTTATAAACCCGACATCAACCGCTTCTTTAAAAAGCGCAACCTCGTTTTTTAAATTCTCTTTAATCAAATCGACATATTTTTCGCTCTTTTGGGGCTCTGAAGACTCTATTTTTAAAATAAAACTCGTCTTGCCATTATCAATTTCGTCAATTATCACCTGATAATTTGCACTTATACCGCTTTTTGAGATAAACTCAGAAAAGCACTTCTCAATCTGACCCATTGAAACATAAGCACCGCCAAATTTAAAATCCTCGCCAGCCCTGCCTTTTAGAACAATAAGCGGATTTTTATCACCACAGGAGCAGTTTTCTTTTTTTATATAGCCCATATCGCCGATACGATATCGTATAACAGGCGCTGAAATTCTTCCCAGATTGGTGACAACAACCTCACCCAACTCCCCAACTTCGCACGGCCTATCCTTTTCAAAATCGTAAATCTCTATAAACTGAAAATCGGTCGGTATGTGGTATTCGCTTGCTGCACACCCCCTGCATTGATAGCCCATAAGCCCGCAGTCTGCACTTGTGTATCCTGCAGCCCTTAATTCAATATCACCAAAGGTCTCTTTAAGTAGTTTTCTTGCATTGTCACTTAGATTTTCACCTGCAAATTGAATCATCCTGACACTGTCAAACCTCTTGCCCTTTTTCAAAAGCGTGTCTGCAAAGTAGATTAAAAGGCTCGGAATACTCAACAAAACCGTCGGTTTAAACAGCTCAAAATAGTAAATCAGCTTGTCAAAATCGGTTATTGCCGATATAGGCAGATGCACCGCACCTATCTCTTTTATAATCTCATGACCGCCAAGAAATGATGGCCACATATTGCCTGCAACAAACAGGTTTGCAACAATATCTTTTTTGTTTACCCCAAGCACTTTCAAGGCATTCGCCTGAACATGGGCAAATCCGCTCCACTCATCGTGCGTAAGTGTACTGAAGCGGGCAACACCGCTTGTGCCGCCTGTTGATACGATAATCATACCTTCAACATCCCTTGTGAGCATCGCTTTTGTGTGGGGATAGGCGTTATTTCTTATCTCATCACGGCTAAGAAAAGGTATTTTCAGCCAATCCTCATAGCTTTTGACCTCATCCAAGCTTTGATACTTTTCTTCAAAATACTCACTTTTGTTTTTTGCCTCATTGAAGATACCTATTGCTTTTTCAAGCTGCCTGTTAAAATCGTAATACTCAAAAATCATATCTTACCCCTTTATGAACTTGTGTTTTTTCACTGCCTGTTTTTGAGAAATTTCCTTAATTTCAACATTGATGAGCTCAATATCTGCAGCGTTTGTTAGGCTGTCGTATTTTGCGTTGAATTCACGGGAGTATGACTTTAAGAATTCAACGAGCCTATCCTTGCAGTAATCTTCTTTGTCTTTATTTTCAGTGTCTGTGTAAACAG
>JALTEL010000432.1 GCA_027073945.1 Caldifarciminota bacterium
GGATGAGCATGGCCCATTCCCTTGAAGTCAGGGCTCCGCTTCTTGATCATAAGGTTATGGAATTTGCGGCCTCAATCCCTTCCAGCCTGAAGCTGAACAAAAAGGAATCCAAATATATTTTAAAAAAGATGAATGAAAACCGTTTGCCCCATGATATTCTTTACAGAAAAAAACAGGGATTCAGAGTGCCTCTTTCAAGATGGCTTCGTGAGGATCTGAAAAATTATATTCAGGATACGATTTTCAGTAACAAAAGCGGTATATATGAATATCTGAATCAAAGCTATGTTAAAGCAATGTGGGAAAGCCATTTAAAAGGGATCAATGATTATTCTTCACAGATATGGAATATTTTCATGTTTGAACTTTGGAGAAGGCAATTTTTATAAAGGAGGTCATTATGTACAACAAACTTGTCAAACATATTATTTTCCCGATTCATGAAAAAATTCTGGGTAGAGATACGTATAAATTCATGGATGCACTGGCAAAAGAGCAGTATCTTCCTGAAGAGGAAATAAAAAAGCTGCAGTTCAGGAAGTTAAAAGACCTTTTGATCCATGCCGGGACAAATATTCCTTTTTACAAAAAAAGATTCAGGGATTCAGGATTTGATCCTGAAAAAATGCAGGCTATTGAAGATATAAAGGTGCTGCCGCTGCTTTCCAAAGAGGAAATCCGCCATAACCTTGAGGATATGAAATGGAATGAATCTCCGGGCGGGCTTACACGATATAATACAGGCGGCTCATCGGGAAAACCTCTTGTTTTTTATTTTGACAGGCGACGACAGGCATATGATGCCGCTGCAAGGGCGCTGACTCATCAATGGTGGGGAATTGATATAGGGGATAAAGAATTGTATTTATGGGGTTCTCCCCTTGAAATTACCAAACAGGATAAAATTAAGGATTTCAGGGATAAAATTACCAATGACCTTTTGATAAGTGCCTTTGAAATATCAGAAAAGCAGATACCTGATATTGTGAATCAGCTCAAAAAATTTCATCCAAAATGTCTGTTCGGCTATCCTTCAACCATAGAGTTATTCTGCCAGATGGCAGAAAAACAGGGATATGATCTGGGAAACGAAGGCATAAAAGTTGTTTTTTCCACAGCAGAGGTGCTTTATGATTACCAGCGGCAGACCATAGGTAGTTTTTTTGGCAATATCCCGGTTGTGGATTCCTATGGCAGCAGGGAAGGAGGATTTATCTGTCATGAATGTAAACATGGCAATTATCACGTGATTGATTCCAATTATATCATTGAATTCTTAAAAGATGGTAAAGATGTAGGTGTTGGGGAGGATGGAGAAGTCGTATTAACCCATCTTGATGCCTGGGGAATGCCTTTTATAAGGTACAGAACGGGAGACGTTGCAAAGCCCGGAAAACGTGGCTGTGAATGCGGTCGTACCTGGAGCACAATAAGTAATATTCAGGGAAGGACAACTGATTTTATTGTCACTCCGGATGGAAGATGGCAGCATGCTCTTTCCATAATTTATGTTGTAAGGGATATTGAAGGTGTTGATGAATTTAAAATATTCCAGCACAGTGTGGATCAGATTGAAGTGGTACTTAAAATCCATGAAGATCTTTTTCCTGAAAACGGAAAAGATCGTATTGTCAAAGGATTTAAAAAGCGCATGGGCGATTCCGTAAATGTAAAGGTCAGGTTCACAGACTCCATACCGCGCGATGCATCGGGTAAATACAGATATGTGGTTTCAGATGTTGGAGCGTTTAATTCAAACTGATTTTAAGGTGATATGATTTTATGCTGAAAAAAATTTTTATTATTCTTTTTATCGGTTCTTTGGTAGCCAATCTTTTTTCTTTGTATATTCTGGACAAAGCATTGTTCTACAGGAAAAATTTAAACCATATCGAACAGATTTACCCAAATAAGGGAGCCCATATTGTATCAGTAAAGAAATTTGCCAATGCAGGTTTTGACAAAACAGCAGTATTTATT
>JALTEL010000433.1 GCA_027073945.1 Caldifarciminota bacterium
TCCCCCATTACACCTATATATGTGAGTAAAAAGCATATAGTTCTCAATTAAACTCCCAAAAACCATTTATGGCCAATGTAAAGATAAGGTGTTTACCTATGAAAATAGCTGTAATTGTAGGAACAAGACCCGAGATAATCAAGATGTCCCCTGTGATAAGAGCGCTGGAGAAAAGAGATATCGATTATTATATCCTGCACACTGGACAGCATTACTCATACAACATGGACAGGCTTTTTTTCGAGGAGCTGGAACTCCCTGAGCCGAAATACAAGCTGGATGTTGGCGAAAGGTACAGCACACAGGGGGCACAGACCGGAGAGATGATAAAGGCCATAGAAAAAATATTCATGGATGATAGGCCGGAGGTCGTTCTTGTGGAAGGAGATACCAACACAGTACTGGCAGGAGCCATCTCCGCATCGAAACTGCACATAAAGGTTGGACATGTGGAAGCTGGCCTGAGAAGCTGGGACAGAAATATGCCAGAGGAGTTGAACCGGATAATGACAGACCATATATCCGACTATCTCTTTGCCCCGACAGAGTCATCCAGAGACAATCTTTTGCGGGAAGGCATAGACAAAGAGAAGATATTCGTCACAGGAAACACAATTGTGGATGCGGTGTATCAGAATCTTGAGATTGCAAAAAGAAAGTCAAAGATATTCGATGAACTCACCGTAAAGAAAGGAGAGTATGCGCTCATAACCGCTCATCGTCAGGAGAATGTGGACAATCCTGAAAGACTGGCAAAGATCGTAGAGATTCTCAACTCCCTCAGGTATCCGGCAGTATTTCCAATGCACCCCAGAACGAGAAAGAGGATGGAGGAGTTCAATCTTGAGTTAGATAATCCGAAACTGAAAGTTACGGAGCCCATAGGTTATCTGGATTTCCTCATGCTTCTATCTGAGGCAAGGCTGGTTCTCACAGACTCGGGCGGCATACAGGAGGAAACAAATATACTGCATGTGCCGTGCCTGACCCTGAGAGATAATACTGAGAGGCCTGAAACCGTAGATGCAGGAAGCAATATAGTCGTTGGTATTGAACCGAAGAATGTACTTGAAAAACTCGAAAAGATACTTGATGACAAGGAATTTGAGAGGAACATGAAAAGCACTCCAGTTGTTTTTGGCGATGGAAAAGCCTCATTCCAAATTATTAAGATAATAAATAAAAAAATTTTATAAGGCTTGGGAAATCGGACACGATGGTACGAACAGTGCATGCTTCAATCTTCCGTATCCTAGATGGGGGGAGATATGAGGGATGTTCGGAGAGTGTTCGAAAATTCAAGCGCAAGGTGTATGCCCCTTGATAGATGCATACTAAAGAAAAATTATTGATGTGAATTAAAATCGATAAAGAAAGTCTTATAAAGGAGTTGCAAATATCCACAAAGAAGATACATAGGAGAATTCGTATGAAAAAAGAGGTCTATTACCTTATGGCCATAATTGCGGGCATCCTTTTCAGTATTGTTCTGAGGTATCCCATGGTACCTCATGAGCAGGGGTGGGATTCATTTACCATTCACCAGATGGCTCAGTCTATTTCCACATATGGTTATATGAAATGGATATTTAACCCTCTTTCGTATATGGGGTATTATCCGTATTCCTATGCTTCAGGCATTCCTGTTCTTTTGAGCGGTTTTTCGCAGGTAAGCGGTCTTGATATGGAACACACCATCCTGTTCTTCTGCATGGTGGAATCCATCCTGTTTTTTCTGTTCGCATATATGGCGGCATCTCTTTTTACAAGAAATTTCATATTCAAATTCCTTGCAGGGATGGTCTATTCCCTGTCCCCGGGTGTTGTGTGGTTCACGGATTGGACAATATCTACCAGAGGGCCGGTGATAATGTTATTTCCCCTTTTCATATTTGTGGTGTTCAAAACCTTTGAAAACAAAAGATTCAACAAAAAATATGCATTCCTTTCAGTGATAATTTTCTTAACCGCAATGGTGG
>JALTEL010000434.1 GCA_027073945.1 Caldifarciminota bacterium
TTGAACAAATAAGTGAAATATGGGAAGATGAGCTTTCAGAATTTTCCGATATTCGCTCTCAATACTTGCTATATGTATGAACCACTCCCGCTTTTTTATGAATGAAGCCATTATTTTAACAGCAGGACTTGGGACAAGACTGCTCCCTTTTACAAAAATCATACCCAAGCCTCTCTTCCCCGTTTTGGAGAGGCCTTTGCTTTCATATATCATAGAGCACACGAAAAAATACGGATTCAACAAATTTTACATGAATCTTCATCATTTACCCGATTTAATTGAGGCATATACGAAATCCTGCAAATGGAGAAATGAGGTAAAATTTTCATATGAAAAGGAATTGTTGGGCACAGGAGGCGGATTAAAAAGACTGCTTGACTTAACAGACGGCAATACAGTTCTCGTGCATAACGGTGACATATACGAAGAGTTTGATCTGAATAATGCAATGCTCTTTCATTCAAAAAACAATTTTGATATTACATGGTTGCTCAACAAATCCAGAGGAAACGTGCTGGTTTATAAGAACAAAGTGGTCAAAATAGGTGATGAAAATGGGCTTACTTTCACGGGTGTATCAATCTGGAATAAAAGCATGCTAAAATTTATGTCAAACCGCGCCTTTAATATCATACCCGTACTTTCTGAATTAATCCGCAAAAAAGATATAAGAGTTGGGGCATATGTGGTAAGCAATTTTTTCGGAGACATAGGCACACCTCACGGCATTTTTCGTGTATACAGTTATATGCTGCATAAACAGGGGAAAAACGTCTTTATACACAATGAAGCCTCGGTTTCCAAAACTACACTTAACGGATACGTTTACATAGGCAAAAATGTAAGAATAAAAGACACTATGATAAAAAATGCTATAATTTTAGGGAACACGGTTATAGAAGGGGAAACAATTGAGAATACCATTATCTTTGAAAACATGCGTAAGGAATTTAGCACTTAATCCAATCCAGAGATTAAGCGGGGGCTCTGACAGGATATTCATAAGGACTGAAAAAAACGGAGAGACTTTCGTTCTAATGTATGATAACAGTCCATTTTTTGATAGGTATATTAAAATTCAAAAATTATTGAAATACAACTATATAAATGCTCCTGACATATTTTCCATAGACAGGGCAAACCACTGCATACTTATGGAAGACATAGGAAATATGAGCCTGTTTAAGTACGCAAGAAAGCTAAACTTAAAAGAGAAAGAGAACACATACGTAAAAGTGATTGACTTTCTCATTAACATGCAAAGGAAATTGGAGCATTCAAGCGGCAATATATTCGGAATTAAAGAAATGAATTATGAGCTGAGTTATTTTGAACAAAGTTTTTTGTTGGATTACAAGGGGATTGTAAATCCCGAATGTATGGACAAACTGCGCAAAATTCCACTCATTATAAGTAGAAATTGTCCATACACATTTATGCACAGGGATTTTCAATCACAGAACATATATATTAAAAAGGGGCAAATACGTATAATAGACTTTCAGACAGCTAAAAAAGGGCCTGTATTCTATGATGCAGCATCCCTCATCAGAGACCCGTATGTAAATCTTCCGAAGGCCATGCGTCAGCATCTGGAAGAGTATTACTTTGAAAACACGCATAATAAAAACAAAAGATTGTATCTACTGTGCGCCCTGCAGAGAAACCTCCAGGTACTTGCCGCATTTGCTTTTCTATCAAAACAAAAGGGCAAGAAAAGATTTGAGAGATTTATAAAACCCGGGATTTTACTGCTAAAAGAACTCGTAGAACAAATAGATGAAGCCAGATGCTTACTTGACGTAAATATATGGAAAGGCGAGTAGCAGCATAGTGCTACTCGCCGTGTAATTTATTATTACCTATTCAATATCAAAATCTTTCTGGTCCACCTTTCTCCCTGGCTGGCAAGCACAAGGTTATAAACCCCTGCGTTCAGATGTCCCAGATTAATGCTGTGGCTTGCAGCCTGTTTAAGGTACACCTTTTCAAATACCTTCCTCCCTGCAGCATCGTAGAGGCTAATATCCAGTGGTAGGGGCGCGGTGATATTGCTTATTACTATTCCATCTTTTACAATGTTTGATTTAAGTATAAAAGGAACCATGCTGTTGTGTCTGTCGTCACTACAAGCATTTTTAACAAGACTGGAGTTTACGATATATACACCCTCAGGTACAATAGACATAACAAATGTCTTTATATTTAAAGGCACCATATCTTCAACGACTTCACCTGTTCCTATATGAGCAGAAAGTGTACTGGATGTCTGTGAGTAATTGTAAATAAAAGCGCCTGAATCCTGACATGCCGCATAGAGATAACCATCCAATACTTTCATAGAAACAGCACTTTTAGGAAGATTGAAACTGTATGAATAACTGGGATTTTGCAGATCACTTATGTCAAAAACATCACATTGCCCTGTTGCTTTGCTGAGAAAAAGTAGTGTGTCATCAGTGGCTGCAGATGTGGAAGCTTCAAGCTCTGACTTAAGAGAGGGAGAAGCAGGGGTGCTTATATCATAAATGTATGTGCCCTGATGCATGTCGGAAACAATAAGAATAGCACCATTGACATATACAAAAGAAGTGGCATGCCCCGTATTTATATTCCACAATATTTCCGGATTGGATGGATTGGAAAAATCAATACCAGTCAAGCCATAGTAGGAATTTGCAATGTAAATTACACTACCTGAAAATGCTATATCAAGGGCATTTCCATTTATATTTGTATAGCTTATAAAGGTAGGATTGGATGGGTCGGATACATTATACAGTGCAATACCACCGTATAATTCTGCCGATATAAGAAGCGTATCATCAAAAAGGACTTTATATGGATACATATTTGAGGATATATTGGACAAATACACAGGCCTGCTTGAATCTGAAATGTCAACGAGCCTAATTCCCGTATTACCCGTAGCTACTGATAAAATGTGCCCAGTTACATCAACGCCGTGAGAAGATTCTATATTTTTTGTCTGACCCAATTTTGTGATTGAAGTATCCGAATAACTCAATTCCACCACACCGTCACCATCCAGACCTGCATATAATTTTGAACTGTCAGCATATATTTCATAAGCCATGCCACTTAGTTTAATCTGCGTATCAAAATCCATTGAATTTTGAACAATTTTGTACATTTCTAAAGTCCCATCACTATAAAGGATAAAAAGCTTGTTGTTATAAGCTGCAATATCGGCTATACTGCCTGTGTCTGTGGCAATAGAAAGTGCTTGTGTATTTGAATTTACACTGACAAAAGAGTACTTATGCCAGTTTATTACTCTGGATTTTGTATAAGCCCTCAAGCTGTCAGACCTTACAATATTATCAACCGGGAATCTTGTATGTATACTGTAAACAAGCGAAGGAGATGTATATACCGATATATCATAAACGTAAACTCCACTATCAGTCCCCACAAATAATGTATCATTGTAAAATGCCAGAGCATTGGCTGCACCAAAATTCCCCTGTATATGCGCTGCCTGGGAAAGCGTGTTATCGGATACCTGTAAAACATACACCCCGCTGTCAGAACTCACAGCAAATAAAAAGGTCTTCGCAGTATTCATTTCAACTTTTACAATATTTGCCTTGACAGAGTAAAGATAAACGGAATCTGAAAGCGAAGGGGTTTTGAGGGATATGATTTCTACCCCGTCCGATAGTGCTGCTCCGTATATGTAATTCTTCCCGAGAGCTATATCGTTCAGATATGAAAGAGGATATGATGTAAAAAGCGTAGTGGGAGAAGATGGGTCGGTTACATCAATAGCAATAGCTGATGCACCAGAGGCTATGTATACTGTATCTCCAGATGCCACTAAACCATTCGGTGCTTTGAAGAATACTCTGGACACGACATCCAGATTAGAGGATTGGGAGACTGCATATAGTTTTGGCACAGATAGCACAGCTCCCAGTATACATGCTGCGACTATCTGTTGGATATAGATTCTGCCACTCATTTTGTACCTCCTGTTTTTTCATTCTCATATGTCGCAATTTCCATACCATGTTAAAAATTGCATTATTTAATAGTTTTAAAATATATATAATAGGATTTTGTAACAAAATATTCAATGTGCATGTTACAAAAAAACGCGATTAAACTTTATATGACAGTTGATATACAGGAGAAACTGGCATGTCGCAGCTCAAAACTGGTTATCAGGACTCATGTTCAAGTTTAACAATGCCAAACTGGCTGACTATTTGACTATAGGTTGCTCATGAATTAAAATAAATACAGTCACAAAGATATAGTAACTTATTGAAAGGAGTTTAAAATGACTGAAAAACTGAGAAGATCAAGGAGTGATAAATTAATCGGCGGTGTTTGCGGGGGTATAGGTGAATACTTCAATGTTGACCCTATCATCGTACGCCTTGTTTTTATATTTTTTATGTTTCTGTCCGTAACCGCAACTTCAATTATCTATGTTGTACTGTGGATAGCCCTGCCTGAATCCGATAACTTGCCACAGAAAGCCCCCGGGAGAAATGTTGCACTTGGTATTATTCTCATAATCCTTGGAGGACTCCTTCTTTTCAATCAATTTTACAATTTACTGAGCTTTGCCAAACTGTGGCCCCTTGTGCTCATTCTTCTCGGCGTTTACCTTATTGCAAAAAAGGAGGTATGATGAGTTCAACAAAAATAGTTGTAGGTGTTGTCATTATTATATTGGGAATACTTATGCTATGTGCCAATTTTTCTCTGATAACATGGCAATTTGTCGCAGACCTCTGGAAATTATGGCCTCTTGTTGTAATTATTGCCGGCATAGAAATGGTCTTCAAAGGCAATTCCACAACAAAATCGATTGTATACCTGCTTCTTATCCTCGTTAGCTTTTTTATATTCTATTTTGCAGAAAGGCATAATGGAACGGTCAACTATTCTTGTAATTATACACAGGGAGAATCACTGGCATGATAACAATTCTTGTATTTATGCTTTTTTCCATGGTCAACACGGATACTTTTCGCATTTCAAAAGACAGTGTACAAAACATTGTCATATCCAATTACACGGGAGATATCCATTTATTGAATAGCAGAGCAAACGACATCACAGTAATTACAGAAACACATACAAATGCCCCAAAAACACCTATAAAAATAGCAAAAAGGAAAGTGAATGATACGATTTTCTTAAATGTTGAAATAGAAAAAGGTTGCAAAAATTGCTATGTTGATTTCAAAGTACTCGCTCCATCTTTGAATCTCCTTAGAGCCCACAGCATCAGCGGGGATATACAGGGAAAATACAGTACAAACAAAATTTCACTGAATACAGTATCCGGAGACATAATGGGCAATTATAATTCAGATACACTTGATGCAAAAACTGTGAGCGGGTATGTACATGCTCAAGTCAATGCCCCTCTTATTATTCTTTCAACAGTAAGCGGAGATATTGTGCTTTCTATCACAAACATAAGTACCGGGAGAATACACAGCGTAAGCGGGGATATACACATAAAGGCAAATAATGAACAGAAAGTAAACGCTCATACGGGACAGGGAAAACTCGTAATTAACGGGCAGGGCGAAAAAGGAGAAATTAATATTGAATCTTTAAATGGAAATATAAAAATAGAGAGGTTAAGGGAATGAGCATTATAGGTGGCAATAAGATTCTCTCATTGCTAAAAGAGCAAAAGATGAAAATATCGCCATTCAATATTGGTGATATTGAGGGTATCTCAGTTGATATACATATTGGAAGCAGATGCTGGATGCACAACAAATCCATAAAAAAGTTGACAAATAAACAATTCTCACTTGAAGACCTCGCAGAGCCGGTGAAACTGACAGACTTAAAATTTGAACCATCCAGTGTGTTACTCTGCGAGACCGAAGAAGAAATAGAATTGCCAACTGATATGGGAGGATTGATTACGCAAAGGCAGAGCATGTCCATAATCGGCATATCTGTGGAAACAGGTGTGTTACACCCTGGACATAAAGGGAAAATTCTGTTAGTGCTTAAAAACAATTCTATATTCACATTGCCCATATCAAAAGGCATAGCCTGCGCTCAGATTATATTTTTCAAGGTGCTCGATGCTACTGCAAAAGAAGTTGGTAAAATTGACGATAGAACATTTTCGGTCGGGAAAAAATATAAATTTGATATGGAGGAATAATTATGACGCTTGCAATTGGAATGATAGCGCAAGACAAGGAAGACCGCTCTGTCTTGCTTACCAGTGATACGCTTGTATCATGGGGAGAATTGAGATTCAGAGAGAGAAAAATATATGAAATTTCCGACTATCCTGTGCTTGTTGCAGGCAGTGGAGTTGTCGGACTTATTAAGGAAGCCGTTAATGTCATTGAACAGGTGCTTCATGAACAAATTGGCAATAATTTTTCCATTCCCAGACTGCGTGACACAATGCCCAAGGTTTCGAATTACGCCTATCAGGTTATGAAATACTTCGCAGACAGAAAAGATAATGAATTATCAAGTAACTTATTTTTTAGTCTTATTATAGCTGCATCGGATGAAGGGGGAGATATATTACTTTACAGAATAGATCCGTTCGGTATCCCCGAGCGATGTGACAACAATCCCGGATATGCACTAATAGGAAGCGGTGCTGCATCAGGCGGAATACTTGCTTTAAGCGAATACTTTCCATCCGACAGCGTACCAAACATAGATGAAGCAACGGAACTCGCAGCATACATCATCTCACTTGTATCCAGCGTTGACTCCACAGTCGGAG
>JALTEL010000435.1 GCA_027073945.1 Caldifarciminota bacterium
ATTCTAAGATTCTTTAGTTTCACGCTTATATCATCATAATTGTAATTCATATCAACGCCAGGATTTGCGGAGCCCATCATATAATACCTGACAGCATCCACCCCATACTTGTCAACAACTTCATATGGGCTTATTATATTCCCCAAACTTTTTGACATTTTCCTGCCCTGTGAATCATTCACCCATCCTGTCATATAACAGTTCTTTATCGGCTGATCCAATCCCGAAACGCCAGACGCATCAAAAAGAAGATTAAACCATCCTCTTATCTGGTCCTTTGCTTCGAGTATAAAATCTGCGGGCCAATACTTTTTCATGTACTTCTCAGTTTTCGGGAAATACAGACTTATCCACGATGCACTTCCAGCGTCAAGCCAAACATCGCCGATATCTGGAATTCTCTTCATTACCCCTTCCTTGCATTTCGGGCATTTGAAAGTTATGTCATCAATCCAAGGCTTATGCATATTTTTTGGCTTCTTTCCAGACAGTTTTTTAAGTTCATCCAAAGACCCTACAACAACATATTCCCCACATGAACTGCATTCCCATATTGGAAGAGGCGTGCCCCAATATCTTTGCCTTGTTATACTTATGTCCCTCAGATTTTCTATCCAATTGTTAAATGTATTTGACCCCGCCCATTTAGGAATCCAGTTAACTTGGCTATTCCACTTTTTCAGCTTGTCCTTTATTTTTTCAACAGCATAGAACCATTGCTGGGTTTTTCTGAAGATAACAGGGGATTTAGAACGCTCATGGAAGGGGTAATCATGCTTATATTTTACAAGCGCGACAAGAGCCCCTATTTTTTTGAAATAATCAATGAATTTTATGTCGTCAAACCTTGCCCGCCATCCGCTAAAAATGCCCATATCTTTTGGAAAATAACCCTTCGAGTCCACTTCATTAAAAAAAGGTAACCCATATTTGGCTCCGACTTCCTGGTCTTCAGGACCGCAACCGGGAGCGCAATGGACCAAGCCTGTGCCTGTCTTCGTGTTCACATACTCTTTTGAAAGTACTACCTTGAACGCCCATTTGTATTTTTTGGACATATCGCTTAATTGCGGCAATTCCTGCCCAAACAAAGGAATATATTCCAATCCTTCGAGTTTTTCGCCTTTGACTTCTTTGATAACAGTCAACTCTTTCTTTGAATAGTCTGACAATTTATCCAGCAAATCCTTGGCAACAATCCACTTTTCTTCCCCAGCCTTTGCATAAACATAATCTATATCAGGATTAGCCATTACCGCAAGATTAAAGGGAATTGTCCAGGGTGTAGTAGTCCATACAATTATATATGTGTCCTTCTCATTTTTGACATTAAATTTTAAATAAACTGAATTGTCGGACACTTCCCTATACTCTAACTCATGCTTTGCAGCTACAGTTTCTGTTACGGGACACCACGCCATAACCTTGCTGCCCTTATACAACAGCCCGTTTTCATGCGCCCTTTTTATGCCCCACCAAACACCTTCCATAAAATCATTCTGGATAGGCATATAGGCATCTTTGTGATTATACCATACCCCCCATCTGACATAGTCTTCAGTCATTTTGTCCATAGTTTCAACCGAAAACTTCTCACAAGCTTCAATAAACTTGTCAACCCCAAACTTTTCTATATCTTCTTTTGTAGTTAATCCTAATTTTGCCATGACTTTCTTAGATGTCGGCAATCCATGCATGTCCCATCCCCCACGGTCCCATACATCAAAGCCTTGCATTCTTTTGTATCTAAAAAGGGGGTCTTTAAGAGACGCATAATTCCAGAAATGCCCGACATGAAATTTTCCCGAGGTGTAGGGCGGCCCGCATAACCAGTAAAACTTTGGGCCTTTCTTACCTTTTGCTTTCTGCTTTTGATAAATCTTGTTTTTCTGCCAAAACAAAAGTATTTCCTTCTCAACTTCTAAAGGGGAGTATTTGTCCATTTTTTACACCAAAACACTTAAATTT
>JALTEL010000436.1 GCA_027073945.1 Caldifarciminota bacterium
ATTTTCATCGTCCTTGAAACTGCAAAACCGAGTTCAGATGCCGCGGCTTGTTGAAGTGTGCTTGTCTTAAATGGAAGAGGAGACTTAAGGCTGATCTTTTTGTCTTGAACGTCTAAAATCTTGAAATTGGAAGAGGAAATGTATTTCAAAGCTTCTTGAGCTTTACTCAAAGAATTAAAAGGTTCTTTTGAAAGAGGAATTTCATCAAAAAACTTCAGCTTGGTCTTGGCGTGAAAAATTTCAGTGGTGATCTCGTAATACTTTTGTGGACAAAACTTTTGAATCTTTTTTTCCTGTTCACACAATATCCTCAGTGCCGCAGATTGAACTCTTCCCGCACTAAGACCATATTTAAATACTTTCCACAACACGGGGCTTACCTTGTAGCCCACTATCCTGTCAAGAATACGCCTAGTAAGCTGGGAATTAACCATGTTCATATCCACAGTTCGTGGTTTTTTTACGGATTTTTTTATAACCTTTTCTGTTATTTCATTGAATACGATCCGGTTCTTTTCTTTCAGATCCAAGTTCAATATATTGGAAAGGTGCCAAGCTATTGCTTCGCCTTCTCTATCGTTATCACTTGCAAGAAGCACATCGCGTCCCTTAGCTTTTTCTTTAAGCTCTCTAACGATCTTCTCCTTTCCTTTCAATATCTCGAATTCGGGAACGAATTTTCCATTCATTTTGATTCCGAATTTTGAGGGTGGAAGATCTCTTACATGCCCTTGAGAAGACAAAACTTTGTAGCCTTTCCCCAAGTATTTTTGGATTGTTTTTGCCTTTGATGGCGATTCAACTATAACTAATTTTTCAACCATGAACCTTCTCCTTATCATTCAAAATTATTCCAGTTGAGCATCACTTTTCGGCCAAGATATCTATCGTAATCGCTCCATTCTGCTTTTCTATGTTTCTCTCTCAGAGAATTTATCTGTCCAATTTTCGAGTCTAAATCATCGGCATGATGAAGTATCATAGCCTCAAGCGTCTTTGGAACGGTCGGAGATCCCCATTCCAGTTCACCGTGATGAGAAAGTATCATGTGCGTTAAGTGATAGAGATCTTTTTTAGAAAGGCTGGGTACTTTTCGAGCCCAGTCGTTAAGCATTTTTGCTCCCAAAACGATATGTCCTATTAACTCACCTTCTGTGGTTCTCTCTATACCGTATGGCTCTATTTTGTATTCATAAATCTTTCCAACATCATGAATAGCAGCACCAGTTATCAGCAAGTCCTTGTCAGCAGAAGGATAAAGCTCGGCTATAGATTTAGAGAGTTTTATGACACCCAGAGTGTGTTCTAAAAGTCCTCCACGATAAGCATGATGAACGATTATAGCGGCTGGGGCTTTGATGAATTCTTGGATGAAATCTTGATCGTTAAACGGAACTTTTAAAAGTTCTTTAAGTGGTTGCCTTTTTATCTCACCCGTCAAATTATTGAATTCCATCCACATCTTGTTGATATCCTTTTTTGTAGTCGATATAAACAACTCCGGATCGTACTCACCATTTTTCAACACAATCAAAGCATCACGATTTTTGTCTATGTTTATTTGCAGTTTATCCATGTACATGAAAATTCGACCACGAACTTTGACGATCGAATTCACTTTCAGCTTTGAATCGTTCTCAGCTGCATTAAACCAGTCTACTGCTCTGATTTCTCCGCTCTTATCTGAAAGTGTCAACAACAGAAATTTTTTGCCATCTCTGGATTCCTGCAATTTCTTACTTGCAACTTTCAACTTCATCTCAACGATATCGTTTTCCGAAACGTCTGCGATCATTTTTTGCCCAGATAGGTTCTTCTTCGATAATCCAAGTTTTTCTAAGTACTCTTCACTGAAAAGCTCACCGAATTTCAATTTCAAACACCACTTTCGTTTTCATTTTGTGTAAAAACGAGGCACCCTTTTGGAAATATTACAAACAACTTCGTAATTCACGCTACCTATAAG
>JALTEL010000437.1:0-1459 GCA_027073945.1 Caldifarciminota bacterium
ACAGAAAACC
Source organism: Caldifarciminota bacterium (assembly GCA_027073945.1). Next base: position 11 of record JALTEL010000437.1, read on the forward strand.
TCAAATTATGAACTTAAACTTCCAAAGAGTATAAAAAAAAACGCAAAACTGATAGATGAAAAGCTTGCTTCAATCCGTGTTTGCGACCCAGCGGTTGGTTCCGGAGCTTTTCCAGTAGGTATGATGAAAGAGATTATAAGTGCGCGGAATGCCCTAACGCCGTATATTGGTAAAAATAATGAAAGAACGCCATACAACTTCAAACGCCACGCTATTCAAAATTGTCTCTATGGAGTAGATATTGACCCCGGTGCTGTAGAAATTGCCAAGCTCCGCCTATGGCTATCGCTTATTGTTGATGAAGAAAACATAAAACGAATTAAACCTCTGCCAAACTTGGATTATAAAATAATGCAAGGCAATAGTTTACTATCTGAGTTTATGGGAATTGATTTTGATAAAGAAGACGTCAGTCGGAATGGCCAACTACAGATTTCACAAGATGATACCGATTCTTTGATTGAAAAACTAAAGAATAAAAAGGACGAATATCTTAATAAAGCAAGTGCAGGCGAAAAACAGAAGCTGAAGCAAGAGATAGAAAATTTAATGATTACAATTTTTGAAACAAAACTGAAAAAACAAAAAGCTGATTATTTCAGAGGAATAAAAGCGATTGATGAAAGGTATAAAGAATTACCCAATAAAGAACAAAGAGAATCCCTTATTCAAACAGAAAAAGAAAAATTGTATAAGACATCAGGTTTTAATTTAGAGCGGTTCGAAAAGCAGTTGAGAGAATATACCACTGGCAATAAAATCCGCCCATTTTTTCCTTGGCGGCTCTATTTCGCTGAAGTGTTCCACGAAAAGAAAGGTTTTGATGTGGTAATTGCAAACCCGCCGTATATTGGCGAGAAAGGACACAAAGATGTTTTTCAAGAAATCAAAAGAAGTGCATTAGGTAGGTTCTACCAAGGCAAAATGGATATATTTTACTTTTTCTTTCATCTTGCTATAAATCTAAGCCATCAAAATTCTGATATTGCTTTCATTACTACTAATTATTACATCACGGCTTATGGAGCAACCAAACTACGGCGGGACCTCAAACAAAGAGCTGTAATTCGTAATTTGGTTAACTTTAACGAATTAAAAATATTTGAGTCTGCTCAAGGTCAGCACAATATGATTACAATTTTACAAAAAGACCAAAACGAAAACGCCAGCGCCAAAAACAGCATTACTCAAAGGCAGGGAGTAGCAAAGCCGGAAATACTCCAACAGATATTAACCGGGGACGACCCAGAAACGCTTTACTATCAAGTAAAACAAAAAGATTTATACGATGGCGAAGAGTGTTATATTCGCTTAACTGGAAATTCGGGAAGTTCAGAAAACTCTATTCAATCAATCTTGGATAAGATTAAAAAACAAGGACAACTTCTGGGTGTGTTATGTAATATAAATCAAGGTATTGTAACTGGTGCAGATAAAATATCCAGAAAA
>JALTEL010000437.1:1469-1963 GCA_027073945.1 Caldifarciminota bacterium
AATTTTTGTCCTTTCGAACAAAGAAATTATAGATTTGAAACTATCTGCCGACGAGAAAAGATTGTTAAGGCCATGGTTTAAAAATTCGGATATACATAGGTGGGTTACATCCAAAGACACAAAAGAAAGGGTTATTTACTCAAATGACGAAACCATAGCTGATATAAATGACTTCCCAAATCTTGAACGACACCTCGTTAAATTCAAAAAAATAATTTCGGAATATGCTTATCGCTGGCACGACCTACATCGATCTCGCCAGCTGAAAATATTTGAAGGCGGAAAAATTGTCGTTCCCCAGCGCAGCCCTCGTAATACATTCGGCTACAACGAAATTCCCTGGTATGCAAGCGCTGATGTTTACTTTATAACCGAGAAAGACTGTGAAGTTTCTTTGAAATATATTTTGGCTCTGCTTAATTCAAACCTTTATTATCTCTGGCTATATCACCGCGGAAAAAGAAAAGGTGAAACACTTGAGCTTTATCAAAAAC
>JALTEL010000438.1 GCA_027073945.1 Caldifarciminota bacterium
CCATTTCCGCTATCAGGTGAGGTCACAGAATCCACATCAATATATATCATAAAATCGCCATGGGCAAAATCCTGATAGGTGTATCCAAAGTAGATGCTGTCATTGTCCCATGTAAGATAAGCATTATGTGCATCATCTGCAAATAAAACTTCATCCCATTCAAATCCGTTCATATCTATAAAACCATCGGAGGGTTGTAAAAATCCCTGAAGATTATACAACGGATTATAGTACCAGTAAGTCATGACCCTTGGCACGGAGTTGTCCGACTGAGTATTTGCCAGTGTGGTTATGCCCGGGACAACTGTATCAGGCGCAGCGCCTCCTCCTTTTATACCCTCTGTATAATCCGTAGCAGGCGGGGCATCGGGCCATATTACAGCATGGGTAGAAAAAGTATCCGTATCCGTCCATTCACCAGACCCTCCGGGATTTGAGCAGGTGGTATCATAAGGTATAACATCAACTGCAGAGCTCGTTGAACCCTTACCCGATACCCAGCAGTTCATATTTATATTTTTGGGCACACCGCCGATCGAATCCCATGGAATTTTGAACTCAAGTTGTTCAAGACCTTTATTATCATTGGGTTTTTTGTATTGATAATCAGTCCCTTTTGTGAACGTATACATCTCGTTCCATGCAGAACCCGACCACCTGTAAACCGCACCCGAATCCATAGATTTTGTACTGGCATTCCAGTAAAAATAGGCTTCATATTCGGGGGCAAACGGATTTCCATAAAAATCAATGCTTACTCCTGAGGCATCCCCGCCTGACATATAACCTGAACCGGGGATGTTATCAATGTCAAATGCAAAACCGTAATTAACACTGGCATTGCCATTGTTATTCGTATAAAGATTTACATACAAAAACGTAGAGTCATAAGTTGCCCGCAGAATGTTTAAATCCGCGCTGCTACCCCCTGACTGAGAGGAAGTGCCCATAACTGTGTAATCAGCTTCAGCATTGCCATTGGGGTCGAGGTTTATAGCACTGTATGCATTGTCATTTTTGTTGTAATCCGGAATACCGTCACCCTCTGTTCCGCAGGTGTACATACCATAATTGATATTCAGCGTATCCTGCCTTGTTATTGATATGCCGAGAGAGTCCATGGGAACTGCTATTTCAAAATTCTGCGTTCCACCTCCCCCTATGCTTGCAATACTGGTGCGTGTCCACTGTGTTCCATTCCACTTGAAAAGTGCAGCATTCGTATTGGAACGCGCCATAACTACAAAATCAGGAAGATTGCCTGAAAAACGAACATGCCTTACGAACGGCGAATACGTACCTCCTGCTCCCGGGGTGTTCATGTCAATGGGTATAAAAATATCTCCTTTTGTCATATCAAAAGTATTATGATTTTTAACAACAAAATAGAGATTGACAGTGTCCCATTTCAGATACACGGAATCAATGCTTATAGGCGTTGTATCCTGCTGCGTTTCCATATCACCCCATCTTATGCCAAGGAAATACGCCTTTTGCTGGTCTCTGTGGAAGTTGCCGTCTACCACAACACTGTTTGGAACAAAAGCAAATAATACAGCATATATTACAAAATTCATAAACACCTCCTTTTAGTTTAGATTTTAAAGCATAATAAGTGAAATGTCAAGTAATCTTTGGGGATAACAAAAAACTCCGACTTATACGTTTATCTTGCTGGTATTTAAGTTTTGTTGTATAATATAAACATGAAAAATGTGGATATTGTCGTAGGGCTTCAGTGGGGTGACGAAGGTAAAGGGAGAATAGTCGATTTTCTATCCTCTCAGTATGTGTTGACTGTAAGGTTTCAGGGCGGTGCAAATGCAGGACACACAGTCTATGTAAACGGTAAAAGGCATGTCTTCCATTTGCTTCCAAGTGGTATCTTACATGAAAGCAGCAAGGTTGCCATTGGTGCTGGCGTTGTCCTTGATATGGAAGTCTTAGCCAATGAATTACAAA
>JALTEL010000439.1 GCA_027073945.1 Caldifarciminota bacterium
TAAAGATATTTGGAATGTTTTTGGAGATGGGAAAGAAATCGCCGAAATCAACAGTAGACTGAAATCTTTCACCCTTGTTTTTGGAAACAATGGCCCTCTTTATCAACCACCCCAGGATCCAAAAAACGAGCCAGGAAAATACAAAGAGCTGAGAATGCCAAAATATTCTTCTATTTTAAAAAATTTGTTAGAACAGGCAGAAAAATCTAATGAAAGTGAAGATTCAGATGTTTGTGAAGTGTGTGGTGAATTCCCAAAAGCGAGTCTAGAACTAGCATATTCTCAGATTCAAAGTGCTTCAAATAGTAAAAAACAACGTAAACATGAGTTTGGTAGAGACTTTTTTCCACTCATTGGGAGCCTAAGAAATGATGCTCAGGCGCTTCCAGCTGGTTCTCGAATGTTTAATTTGTGTGGGAAGTGTGCCTTTGCAGTTAATTACATTCCTCTTGGGACTATGCTTCTCAACGGGAGGCTTATCGTATTTGAAAATGCACATGACAGATTTGTTCACCAGATTATAGCTAGAATAGTACATGAGAACAGACAAAAAGTAAGTCTCTCAAACAAAGTTGAAACAATGGGGCAGAAACAACCCTCTGGTTTTTTTGTTGATTTTCTTGTTGACACTTTTTATGAGATGAAAAAGAAGCAAAAAAGGAAAAACACTGAAATCAGAGAATTAAACATCTGGCAGTTCAGTAATTCCGGAACTGGCGCCACCTGTGATATTTTGAGAATTCCTTCGACTACTGTTGAATTCCTTTATGAAGCAGTATATACTCAAGAACTAAGAACAGAGATAAAGGAACTGGTTAGATACGACAATAAAAACATAAACTCTGAAGATAATAAATTTCTTTCATGCATTAAAGCAAAAAAAGATTATTTTGGTCTTTATCCCTATAAAACATATGGGGGTGCAGACATAAAATTGTTCACATTCTATCTCTCCAGAATATTGTCAATAGGCCCTGTGCAATTGAGAAGAACGCAACAATTGGCAAAAAAATTATTTCCCGAATCAAAAAAGGAACAGAAAAAATATCTGAAATCAGATTTTTTTAAAGAAATAAAGAATAAAAACATTATCAAAGGAAAGATTGTAGAACTATTGGAACGGGGCGAATTTTTACCAGAGGACTATTACAGCATATTTCCAATAACTTCCGTTAAACCTTTCACAATCAGTAATGAAGGCTGGAGAATCCTCGAGTATATGTTTCATCATCTGAATGAGGTGATTCCAGAATTAGAACATAATGGAGGCGAAAATAACATGAAACTGCATCCAAAAATAAAAGAGGCGGCAGAACTCTATTTCAATGATTATGTGGAAACTAGAGGAATAAAAAAGTTCAAAAAGGATATTCTAGACGAGTTTAAACGAAATTCTCACGATCTTACTCGCCTTCAGAACATTTTGCTGTCACTATGCGAAAAACATGAAGGTTTTGGACCTGAGGAGTGGGACTCCTTCTGGCATGATTTGAGCCATGATGAAAATGGAAATTTCAGAGGATATGATTTGCTGTTTCAATTTAGACTTATTCTTACAGAATTGTATAGACAAAATATAACAAAAAAGGAGGACGATAAATGAGCGAAAAGGAAATGAAGCACATAGTTGGAACTTTTCTTATTCCCGCCAAAGGGGCATTTTTAAACGGCGCAGGAATTGAAACGGTAGGCGAAGACAGGACCACAGTGGTTCCGAAACAGTTTTCCGATGGAAGATACAAGGTGCCATATGTATCTGCACAGGCGTGGAGAAGATGGCTGAGAAACACATTGATAGAAGAAACTGGCTGGCCGCAAAGCAAACTCAGAGCGATTGGACAAAGCAAGAAAGGGACAACAAATAAGATATCCGGTGAACTAAATCCTATTGAATTCCCCGAGGATGATATCTTTGGGTATATGAGAGCAGCTGAGGGACAAGGAAAAACTGCCAAAAATGAGGGAGACTCCGAAGCTGAGGTAGAGAAGAAAAAAGGCGAAAAAGTAAAGGCCATTATTCGAGCATCTCCTTTCAAGAGTTCTATCCTTGTTTCTCTCAGAAAAACAGGATGGAAGGGAAAAGACAAAGGCTACGTCCATCTTGAAGAAGGAACACCTCAGCCGTATTCTACAGTATTCTATAATACATCTCTGCAGGGGATATTTGGCCTTGATTTAACAAGACTAGGGACCTTTAGAAATGTAGGTGATAGAATCGAAATTGACCCAAAACTCGTGGAGAAGTTTAAGGACAAATTAGAGAAAAGAGAGAATGAAGAGGTGTATTACTTAAAAGACCCGACTATAAAAAAAGAGCGAGCAAAACAATTGCTTAACGCACTTGTCCATCTCAGAGGTGGGGCAAAACTTGCTGCTTTTGCACAGGATGTAACCCCGAAAGTCATCATATTTGCAGGATTGGACTCTGGAAATCTCATATTTAATCACCTATTCGTGGATGATCCCGACAAAAATGCAGGCCCAATTCTAAAGATTAACACATTGCTGGAGATTCAAAAAGACTATGCCGACAGACTAGTAACGCCAATTTATATAGGCATTCGCACTGGATTTCTAGACCCAAAGAACGAAGAAGAATTGAAGGCACTCGTTCAAGAAGACTCGAAATTTGTTCTCGGAAGCCCAGTAGATGTTGTCAAGGTATTTTCGGAGAATTACTTGAAATGAAAATCCTTCGAGTCGTGTTTGCCGGCTTAACGTCTACGGTTAGGATTCCTCTTGTGGTAAGCGGAAAGGCTATTTGCTCCCCCACGCCTTCATATCCAACTATTCTTGGACTTATTGGGTGTTGTGCAGGAAGAGAGATATATCCAAACGAGACAAGAGTGGGTTTCGAGTATTCCTTTGGAGCAAATGAAAATAATATGGATATGGGCATTGATCTGGAAGTTACTCACAGGATGAAACTAACCGATAAGGGGGAGCTAAAGCCCAATCCAAAAGGGACTGCGATTAAAAAGTATGAATTTCATGTAAATCCTCGAGTGACCCTTTATTTAGACAATATCTCATTTATAGAATATTTTCTAGCCCCTCGTGGCATCCCTAGTCTTGGAAGGTCTCAGGATATTGTATGGATAGAAGGGAATCCAGAAATTCTCGAGGTGGAACCAATTGAGGAGGGCATCACCAGAGGGAGTACTTTGATGCCATTCCCTCAAGAAAATGTGGGTGGCAATCTGCTAAGACTTCCGGAATATTTTGATAATACAAATAGTGGGAGAACACGAGTTCCTAAAAATATTCGATTGTTTCAGGCAGTTCCTCCAAACTCCGCAGTACACGGGAAAAATCTCTTTTCAATAAAAGGATCTGATGATAAACATGTCTTCTACCTCCACGAATGGAAATCAATTGATGGCAAAAAGTGATGGAAAAACCACTCTCTATGCCCACCTTTTTGATTGCTGGAAAGCAACCAGATTTATTGTTGAAAATTCCCCATTGGCATCAAGAGAAAGCTTATTGAAGGATGCAGAAATATGTGCCATCACCCATGATGTGGGTAAAGCGGCAAAGGGTTTCCAAGAGGTGTTAATGGGGAAAAAGAAGAATTGGAAGGGAAAAAGACATGAGATAATTTCTGCGGCATTTCTTTCCCATTTGCCTGATATCAAAGCGGAGCAGATTATGGCTGTAATCACACATCATCGCACAATACCTGATCATATAGAAATGCATAAAAAGAAACTTCCACCAGAACAGATATGCACAATCGAAGATGAATACACAGGCTGTCCATCGCAATTCCAGAAAATGCTTATGGAGTTTATAGAGAATCGTGAAGAATTTCTCAAATCTTGGAATAAAATTTGTAACATAACGGGAAATCAGAATTTGAGCATTATGGATCTGCCAGAAATAAAAAATATACAAATCGATGGAAGGTGGCTCGAATCCAATAGATACGGGCAGAAAGCAATTGCATCTCTAGAACAGCGAAAAGATGCTTCTCTCCTGAGAGGAATATTAATGAGTGCTGATCATCTTGCGTCTTCCTCTCATATCAATTTGGAAGATTTGCCTCGACCAATTAAAGCTACAGAGATCCCCTTGTTTGATATGACTGAACAAGCATTTCCATTTCAGGAAAAAATGAGCGAAATAAGGGGTAATGCTATTTTGCAAGCGCCAACTGGCTCTGGAAAAACCAAGGCCGCTCTTAATTGGGTAAAAGCAAATCAAGAACAAAATGGAAAAATTTTCTATGTCCTGCCATACACTGCTAGTATTAATGCCATGTATGAAACACTTAAAAAAATCTACGGAGAGAAGAACATAGGTTTGCTTCATTATAGAAATGCAGAACACATTTACACAATGCTGGAGGAGGACATGGAAGATATGGACAATGAAGCAATAGATAAAATAGCCAGAGAAATGGCATCTCTTTCTAGGGAAATTTTTCATCCAGTAAAGACATGTACACCGCACCAAATAATAAGATTCATGTTGATGGGGAAGGGGTGGGAACAGGCACTAATCGAATTTCCTAAAGGATGTTTTATCTTTGATGAAATCCATGCTTATGAGCCAAAAATTCTTGGATTATTGATTGCATCCGCAAGATGGATAAATAAAATGGGTGGAAAATGCCTATTCCTTTCAGCGACCTTTCCCAAATTTATTGTTAAAATATTAAAAGAAAACCTTCTAATTCCAGACGAAAATATTATAACTCCAAACCCTAAATTGAAGCGGGACAAAGAAGTTATTGATAAAAAGAGGCACATTCTTGAGGTTCAAGAAGGTACAATTCTCGATATTTTGGATAAAGATGAAAGATTTAATGCACCCGATACAAAAAAATTAATAATCTGTAACCACATCAAAACTTCACAGATGGTTTACGACTGGCTAACAAAGAGATTTGAAGACGAAAATGTGGTTCTCCTCCATTCAAAGTTTACGCAAAAAGATAGAAACCGGATTGAGAAATCTATTCTGAATGACGAGCCAATAAATCTTGTTGCAACACAAGTTATTGAAGTGAGTCTAAATATAGACTATGAAATTTGTCTAACAGAACCAGCTCCAATAGATGCCCTTATTCAAAGATTTGGTAGGGTGAACCGATACGGAAACAGGCAACCCGAACCTGTTATCGTTGCCACCGAACAGCTTAATAAGCACGAGATATACCCCGAGGAGATTACCAACAAAACAATGGAAAAATTGAAAAATTTTGCAAAACAGATTCTTTCCGAAACAGACCTTGTAGATCTTTCTAATAGTGTTTATTCAGAGGGGTTTACTGACAAGAGAAAAAGAGAGTTCGAAAAAGCACTTTCGAATGAGTTCTTGTTAAATTTTGAAGACAATATTATCGCAGGGACTTATCGTGATTGGGTAGACGAAATAATCGAAAAAATGGATTTTAGAAAGGATGTGCTACCAGCTCTTTATCTCGAGGAATACACTAAGTTGATATCAGAAAAGCGGTGGATCAAAGCAGATATGCAACTAGTTCCAATACGAATTGGAGAGTTTAAGAGGCTTATGGAGCTAGGATATATCGAAGAAAGGAGCCTAGAGGCTTCTAAGAAGACTGTTTTTGTTGCCACCTGTCCATATGATCCAAAAAGAGGATTAACGACAACTGGGCTGGAAAAAAAGTCTAAAATTTTCTAATCCACGCCGAGCCCATCATATGCCCCCACAGCATAATGTTTGCCAAACATAATAACAGGCATTGTCTCCCTTCAAAGACCGCCGAAAGCCATAAATACTAAAACTATCATCACAGGAATGATTCCCATGACGATAGATTTCATAGACCGACAGAGTGAGATTGTAAGACTGAAAAAACTCTCGAAAATGGCCTCTCCCTCATTCGTTGTTATAACCGGCCGGAGGCGGGTGGGCAAGACACGGCTCGTGCGGGAGTTCCTGAAGGATACGGAAAATGCCCTGTATCTTTTTGTCGAAGAGAAGAGGGGCGATGTTCTCCTGCGTGAGTGGTCCGGAGAATTCGGAGAGGATAATGTATTCGGCTCATGGGATGCATTTCTCAGAACCGCACTGCAAAAGTATTCCGTGGTGGTCATCGACGAATTTCAGAACTTCCTCAGAATAGACCCCTCGTTCTTCTCGAGCCTCCAGAGAGTTGTGGACGAGGAAGAGCACAGTGCCATGCTCATAGTCCTCGGCTCGTATATCGGCATGATGAACCGCATATTTGAGGAGAGAAAGTCCCCGCTTTTCGGCAGGGCCACGGAGATATGGCGTCTCCCCCCTCTCCCCATGAAGGATGTGTTCCACTGGCTGCACGGAGATATGGCAGAGAAAATATCCCTTTATTCCATGTTCGGAGGCTATCCGAAGTACTATGTGGTGCTTTCACAATACGGGGTGAAGAGCACAGAACAGGCATGGAAAGAATTGATAATCCCGAAGTATGCGCCTCTGAGTTCCGAGCCGTACACCATGCTTCTGCAGGAATTCGGAGGGGAGTACAGGGCCCATTTCTCCATTCTGGAGGCTGTGGCCAGCGGCAGGGCTACATACACAGAGATTGCGGACTACACACACCTGTCAACCACCACTCTTCCAAGGTATCTGAACGCCCTGATGGAACTCGAGATTATAGAGAAGAGATTTCCGATTACGGAGGGGGTGAGGTCAAAGAAGGCCCGGTACTTCATCAGAGACGAATATATCGGGTTCTGGTTCCGGTATATCTCTCATAACATGCATCTCAGAGAACTGGAG
>JALTEL010000440.1 GCA_027073945.1 Caldifarciminota bacterium
GATATAATAACCGTATTAATAGCTTAATGGATTATATGTATTTTTGACATATATTAGTTATTATATAGCGTAGAATAAGTGTATGTGTTAAGACACAATACACTCCAAGGGTGACAAAAATAAATTTCATGGATGGTGCAAAATGGAAACAATGGAAACCAAGAGAATACCAATAAGAGAAGAGTTTTATCAAAAAATGCTTCAGAAAGCAAAACTAAAGAGTGTGCCGGTCACAACAAAAAAAGCTGCTCTTGTTGCACAAGTAATAGAGAAAAGCTGTCTCGAATATGAAGAACTTCTGAAAAGAGAGTGTGTTGAATTTGATGACGAAACCAAAAATAAAGTTGAAACTCTTTTGAAATTTGGAGTAAATAAAGATGCTCCAGAAGTTATTCGCGAAGCAGTAAAAATGTATGTGGATAGCAAAAAAGAGGATATTAAAAAGTTAATTGAAGAGTTATAAAGAATTTAGCGGAAAGCCAGGGAATATTCCCTGCTTAGTTGCTCGGCATTAATGCTTGATTCTAAGGTTGATTCCGATTTTGTTTATATCGAAAGTGCCGGAACCAAGAGTGGGATCGAGCGAAGCTGCCGTATAAACTGCTTCAAGAGCAAATCTCTTATTTATTTTGTATTGCAGTGAGCCACTATATTGAACACCCGTTAAAGCAAAGTTGTCGGACAGAGATATATACGCATACCCAAGCGCTGCTTCTGCTTTTACTTTTCCATCTAAAAATCTATATCCAGCAGTACCATGCACGTCAGCACCACCAACAAGAGATTGATATGATGCGTCATTGCCACTAAGAGAGTAGAAATCAGCATTTATACCAAAGCCAAGCTCAATACTTCGGATACTCATTGGAAATGATACGTCCCATCCAAGTTCAGCACCTTGACCTGTTGTTCCCTCTCCAAGATCTAAGTATGAGTAACCAATTTTTGTTTCAGATATAATGTTTTCATTCGAGGCTAATGCTGCCGTTGCCCCAAGCGTTCCTACCATAAGCAGAACTGTAACTATTTTTTTCATTGTATATTTCCTTTGTGTGTTTTTTTTGTTTCTAAGTGATGACCAGATAATAAACTTAGAAGATTGTACCTAAAACATGAGCATTTTAATAGTTTTTTTGCGAAAGATTTTTTGTATCAAAGTGCCCATTTTCTATTTGCTGCGTCGGAACGCTAAACATATTTAAGCTGTCAATCTGCTCATATGAGAGTACCGATGTTGTTTTCCCGATATAATCAACTTTAAATAGTGTACCATACTGATCCGGTATGAATTTGTCGTGTTTTACAACATAAATCATATTCGATAGTGACTCAAGCAATTTTGGCGCATATGCAGCATAAAGAAACAGATCAAGCTCTTTGTCTTGAAGCATCATAAGAAGCTCTTTAGGGAGTGATATGTTGCTTGAGTCATCAAAACTTTTTACTATTTCCATAAAAGCATCTATTATTTCTCTCTCTGTAAAACTATCATCTATTCCTTCTACTTCAAATTCTATAAAGTTTTCGGTTTCCTCGTTGTGGTACAAAAGTTCCAATATGTTACTCTCCTTGAGCATTAAAAAACAGCTTTAATTTGTGATTATTTGCCTGCGGCTACTTTTTCAGAAAGATTTTTTCCTGCTTTGAATTTTGGCACCATTTTATCTTGAGTGGTGTATGTCTTATCTGTACCTGGTATCTTTCCTGTTTTGCCTTTTTGTAGAACTGCAGAGAAACTCCCAAAACCAATAAGTGAAACATCTTCGCGTTTTTCAAGTGCTTCAGTTATAGCCCCAATAAAAGCATTGATAGCGGCGTTTGCTTCAACATTTGTATTATATCCGCCTTGTTTTTTGACAAGTTTTGCAAAATCTTCTTTTTTCATCTATTATTTTTCCTTTTTTAATTTTCTTATTGCTATGCTCATTAGCAGGGCGCTTTTTTTATTTTTTTTTTA
>JALTEL010000441.1 GCA_027073945.1 Caldifarciminota bacterium
GAAAAGCAGGGGTTGTATGGTATGTATTATATGAGATTTTCCGTTGATAACGAAATTTTTAGCTTTAAATACCAATGCCAGATGGGTATGGAGCGGGACAAAACGAAGAGGTCATTGAAAATGAAAGATTTTGCACTGAACTTTTTGCTAATCGGTGCGGTTTCTTACCTGTTGTTTTTTGTAATTCATTAGGAGGTTGAATGGAATGAAAAATTACAAGCAAACGCTAAATTTGCCTCGTACAGAGTTTCCGATGAGGGCGAATCTTCCTGCAAGGGAGCCACAGATAATAAAAAAGTGGAATGAAAGGGAAATTTACAGTAAAGTTTTGGAAAGGCGCAGGGGCAAAAAGCCCTTCATACTGCATGACGGCCCTCCGTATTCCAACAACCATATACATCTCGGCCAGGCCCTGAATAAGATACTCAAAGATATAGTGGTTAAGTATCATAGTCTGGCAGGCTTTTATTCACCGTATATCCCGGGATGGGATAACCATGGCATGCCTATTGAGAATGAAGTTGTTAAAAGCGACCCTGTTATAAGTGAGCTTGCCAGGACTTACAAAAATTTAAAAAAGACCGATGTAAAGATTCAGATAAGAAAAAAGTGCAGAAATTTCGCCGGAAAATGGGTTGAAAAACAGAAAAAAGATTTTATCAGATTGGGTGTGCTTGGAGATTGGAATAATCCCTATCTTACTATGGATAAACAATATGAAGCCGAAGAGCTTTTGATATTTGCAGACCTTGTTGACAGGGGATTTATTTACAGAAGCAAGATGCCTATACACTGGTGTCCGACCTGCAAAACTGCACTTGCCATGGCCGAAATAGAATATGCGGATATAGAGTCCCCGTCTCTTTGGTTCAAGATGAAAAATAAGGATGAGAATTATTATGCGCTTGTCTGGACCACAACACCCTGGACAATTGTTTCCAATGTTGCAATAGCTTTGAACCCCAATCTTGAGTATGTACTTGTGGATGCCGATGGCACCAGGTATCTGCTTGCAAGTTCGGCTGTGAGCAGAAATAAGGAAATACTAAAGTGGCAAAATCTTCAGGTCATAAAGACATTTAAAGGCAGTGAATTGGAGGGTGTGAAATTTTTGCACCCGTTTTTTGACAGACAATCCCCGGTTGTTCTTGCGGATTATGTGAATACAGAGGACGGAACAGGTATAGTGCACATAGCGCCGGGCCATGGCAGAGAAGACTTTGAGGCCGGCAGGAAGTATGATTTGCCTGTTATATCACCTGTTGATGAAGATGGGAAGTTTACTGCGGATGCGCCAATGTTTGAAGGTATGACAACAGAGCAGGCCTCTTCAAGGGTTGTTGAGGTACTGAAAGAAAATGGCCATTTTGTCCATCTGGACAGCATTATGCACAGCTATCCGCATTGCTGGAGATGTAAAACCCCGCTTATCTTCAGAGCCACCACGCAGTGGTTCCTTGATGTTGACCATGAAAATCTGAGAAAAACCGCACTTTCTGTTATACCGAATATCAAATGGATACCGTCGGAGTCCATCAACAGAATAACCGCATCCATAACCGAGAGACCGGATTGGGTGCTGTCAAGGCAGAGAAGCTGGGGTATACCAATACCGGCTGTCAAGTGCAAGAAGTGCGGTAAAACTGTTTTAAACGGTGATATCATTCGCAAACTTGCGGAGTTCGTAAGCAAAGAAGGCTCGGATGCATGGTATACTCATCCTGTTTCAGATTTTCTACCCGAGGGATTCGCCTGTGAATGCGGCTCTCATGACTTTGAGAAGGAAATGGATATACTGGATGTATGGTTTGATTCGGGTTCTTCAAGTATCAGTGTTATGAAGAGCAGGGGTATTGATTGGCCGCCCTCTGTTTATCTTGAGGGTCCGGACCAGCATAGGGGATGGTTTAATGCCGCATTGATGATTGCCATGGCAGAAAAGAAAAGGCCTCCGTACAACACCGTTGTGACGCATGGCTGGGTTCTGGATGAGAAGGGCTATTCCATGCATAAGTCACTCGGGAATGTTATACATCCTTCGGAAATAATAAACAAATACGGAGCGGAAATTCTCAGGCTCTGGGCTGCGGAAGTGGACTACACGGAAGATGTGCGTCTTGGCGATGAAATATTGGATAGGGTTATTGATATGTACAGAAAGATAAGGAATACCATCAGGTTTATGTTAGGGAATCTCAGCGATTTTGAGCCTTCAAGAGATATGCTGGAATATGATAAATTGTTGCCGCATGACAGATATGTGCTTATGCAGTGGGAGCAAACAAAGAGAATAGCGAAGGATAAATTTGAATCTTACGAGTTCCATGGAGTTACACACCTTATTTACAGATTTATTGTGGTCAATTTGTCATCATTTATACTTGATTATGCAAAGGACAGGTTGTATACATGGAAGAGAGAAGGAGCAGGCAGAAGGAGTGTGCAGAGCGTTATGTACCAAATACTTGACGAGCTTCTTGTAGTGCTGTCCCCTGTACTTTCTTTCACGTCAGAAGAGGCATACGGATTTTTCAATAAGCCTGACAAAAAAGACTCCGTGTTCCTTGAGGATTGGCCTTCCGATGTTGAGTCACGCATTGACGATAGCCTTGCCAGAGACTTTGAGTATATTATGGCAGTGCGCAGCAGAGTCCTGCATGTAATTGAAGTGGCACGTAAGGATAAGAAGATTATTAATGACAGATTGGAATCTTTTATTCAGATTATACCTAAGAGTAAGGAAATAGGAAAAGTACTCCTTACCTATAAGGCATATTTACCTGAGATTTTCATTGTTTCTCAGGTTGAACTGAGCTCGGGATGCAGCGGAGAGTACAGCGAGGAAGATGAAAATGCGAAAGTGTGTATAAGCCATGCAAAAGGAGAAAAATGTGAGAGGTGCTGGATGTGGAGTGAGGATATAAAGGGCGGTCTATGCCCCAAATGCAGGGAAGTGGTAGACCATGTTAATAAGCCTTAAGAATTTAGCATTAGGAGAAAAAAGATTCTCCGTTGTTCTTAAAAAGAGCGATATAGGCATTGCTGACTATGAAAAGGAGTTTGAACTTGTAAGTGATGTTAATACGGATATTGTTCTCAGTAAAACAAAAAAGAATGTAGAGCTTTCTGTGCATTTAAAATACAAGTTGAGACTTCAGTGCTCGAGGTGCCTTGATTTTTTCATAAAAGAATTCGATGAGCATGAAATGCTTGTATTAAGACAGGGACAGGAGCATGTGCACATGGAAGGACAGATGCATGATGAAGATATCTACACCTATTTTTATGCCGATGATGAAGTTGATATTTCTCCTTTTGTGAGGGATGTGATTATACTTTCAGTACCCCTGAAGCCTCTGTGTAAACCTGATTGCAAAGGATTATGCCCTGTATGTGGTGCAAACCTCAACAGGGAAACTTGCGAGCATACAGGTAAAGTTAAATACGACACGAGAATGAGTAAATTGCTTGATATAAAAAACATGATAAACAAGAAAAGATGATTAAGCTATTATTGTTCGTTAATTTATTCGTCCCGGGATTTCGAAACTCTATAAGGACATTTGAGGTAAATAAAAAAGACTCCGTCAGCTTCATGACATTTTTTTCCATAAAAAAGTTCCTTGTGCCGTCCAAAAGGAAAGGCGGGGAATTTGTCAAAACAGTTGTGATGTATATTGAGATTTACGGCGACAAAAAGTTGCTCACCACGAATTTAAAGACATTTGAGGTACCTGTAAATAAGATGTCAATAGTGGAAGGCGGACTGCAGACAACGGTGAAAAAGGCAAAAAAGTACAAAGTTTACTGCAAGCTGTCCACAGAAGGCGGGGTTGTGCTTATGGAAAAAAAGGAGAATTTCAAACTTTTTAAGTACATAAGCAGTATAATTCCCATATCTGTCAGAGGGGACACGAGCAGTTACACACTTACTTACAATGATTCGCTTTTGCATTTTATGATATACTCTGATACCCAGGGCGTCGCATTGTACAAATTAACAGACAGGGCAGGAAGGATAGTTATAAAGGATACACTTTTGTTGGATAAGGGCAGAAATACATTCGTAGTTAATCCGGGGAATATTGAACGGGGTATTTACACGCTTAAGCTTAAGTTTAAAGGTCAAATGCGAAAACTCACGGTAACAAAAACGAATACGGGCATATACAGTAAAAAGGATTGGGATGTACTTGTAAAACTCGTGAATTATATCTTTTCCGTGGGAGAATTGGATACATTGAGACATTGTGCTCCTGATAAAAGGACGTATTACTGGAATTTGTTCTGGAAAAGAAGGGACCCGACACCGCTTTCTGCGGAGAATGAGGCCCTTGACGAATTCTGGAGCAGAGTTGAATATGCGGAAGAGCATTTCGGCTCAGGTTTAACAGAAGGCGCATTATCGGACAGAGGTACGGTTTACATAAATCTGGGGCCTCCGGATGAAGTGGAGAATCATCCGTTTGACCTGAATGCGCCTGCTTATGTTATATGGTATTACTATTCAAAGAATTTAAAATTTACCTTCATGGATAAAAAAGGAGTAGGAGATTATGAACTCGTTGATCCTCCCGCTTATACTCTTCCTGAGCTTTTCAGGAGATAATGCGGTTTATTCCAGGCATAGCCTGAAGAGTCAGGGAGACATAGAGTTTTTTGTGGATTATTCAAGATTCCTCAGACAGGATACAATGACTTACTGTGAGATTTACTATTTGTTAAATCTGAAAACAGTACCGTACACTATGGAATATGGTGAAAAAGTCAGGAGGTACAGTATTGATATCGCTGTAACCGATGAACATGGCAAACAGACCTTTTCACATTCAAATGAAATTGAAAAGGAGAAAGTTGTAAAGAGGCAATTTCTTGTAGACCTTTTTAAAATTATGCTTAAACCGGGTGCCTATAATATTGCAATAACTATGAGGGACAGTGTAAAGCGTAAAAAGGGCAGTGTTGAATTCAAACTTGCCACCCTGGATTACAGAGAAAGGCCGCTTGTTTCCGATATAACGGTTGGCAGCTATCTGGATACGGCAAAAACACCGTTCCAAAAATTTGGATATTCCCTGTATCCTATGCCCAGTCTGGCGTTTTCAAAGAAAACGGATTCCATCTATCTATATGCGGAAGTGTATCATCTGCAGGGTGACACAGGAAAGTACGTTATGAACTATTCCATTCTGAATAACAGAGGCAACTATGTTGTGTCCATAAAGCCCGTTATAAGAGATAAAAAGGAGCCGGGTTATATTTACGGCTCAATAGCTCTTGACAAACTTGTCCCAGGAGATTATACCCTGCTGCTAAGTGTGACAGACCTGGCTACCAAAAAGACATCCCAGTCAAAGAGGGAGTTTCTGTATTTCTCTGAATCCGCTTACGAAGATACTGCCAAGTTGCAATCTTTTTATTTTTTCATAGACTATTTTGCCAATTCAAAGCAGCTTTCAATATACAGGCATTTGAAAACGTATGATGATTCCCTTGCATTTTTAAAGAGGTTCTGGAAAACCAAAGATCCGACTCCTTCCACAAAGATTAATGAGTTTTTTATTGAATACATTAAGAGGGCTGAATACGCTAATGAGCATTTTCATGAAAAAAATACGGATGGGATGAAAACAGACAGAGGCAGAATTTATATAAAATACGGCCCTCCTGACGAGGTAAAGCACAGCGTGTTCCCTTTGAACTACAGAGAGAAAGAGATATGGTTTTATCACAGGGGTAAAGAGCTTGCCTTTGCATTTGCGGATATTGACGGCTCAGGAAAGATGGTGCTTGTTTATACGAATGCAGAGGATGAGCATTCAATACCTGATTGGCATAAGTACATATCCAATGAAGATTTTCAATAACGCAACAACCAAAGAAAAGGGTGATACCGAGGAAACCAGAGCAGTGAAGTACTTGAAGAAAAAGGGTTATAAGATAATTGAGAGGAATTTCAGAAAGAAGTTCGGAGAGATTGATATAATATGCAAGAAGGATAAAACCCTTGTGTTTGTTGAGGTCAGAAGTCTGAAAGGGGGAGAAATAGACCCCATACAAACGGTATCCAGGAAAAAGATGGATAGGATAATAACAACTGTTAAGTATTACATACAGAGCAAGGATATTCATACACCTGTCAGAATAGATTTTATAGGCATAAAGGGTGAGAATATCACGCATGTAGAGGACGCATACTGGGAGGGATTATGATACTTGTAACGGGAGCAGGCGGTTTTATAGGCAGCAATGTTGTAAAATTACTCATTGCAAAAGGCCAGAAGGTGCGTGCATTTATAAGATACACATCAAGGGGCTCAACAGGTATGTTGAGATTTTTAAACAGGCTTGATAAGGATAAAATTGATGTATTTTACGGAGATATGCTGGATTTTCACAGTGTAAAGAGAGCACTTTTGGGAGTAACCGATATAGTGCATCTTTCTGCAAGAATTTCAGTCCCCTATTCTTATGTCGCACCTGAGGACACTGTTATAAATAATGTACTCGGAACGTTGAATATGTTAAGGGCAGCAAGAGAAGCAAATGTGACAAATATAGTTTATATATCAAGTTCGGAAGTTTACGGCACGGCTCTTGAGACACCCATTCTTGAGACAACAGCCAAAAGAGCTCAATCTCCGTACGCTGCGTCAAAAATAGCAACTGACGAGATAGTGAGGAGTTATAATCTGTCATTTGGCATGCATATAAAGAC
>JALTEL010000442.1 GCA_027073945.1 Caldifarciminota bacterium
CGTAATCTGGCCTGAGATGTCTGTCAGTATCGCTTATCCTGAGAGCTGCTTCCAGATCGAGCAGGGGCAGGCCCTCCTGCGCGGCATAATCCCTTATAAAATCGTTAAATTTGACGAGGGATTTAAATTTTCCCGGACTTGAGCTGTCGCGCTCCATGGTAACCGGGACGACCGTGGCCAGGACAGGAATGATGTTGTGAGAACGGATCTGATCTACCCATGTCTTGATCTTTGCTTCGCTTGATTTCAAATCTCTTGGGAAATAGGCTGAACACTCCTTGATGATAATGGCGTATACCGGAAAAGGCGCATTCAGGAGGTTGTTCAACTCCGAGCTTTTGTCAAAATCGTACCTGCAGCGATAGCTCAGTACAATGTGTTTTCCGATGTCGTGTCTCTGCGTGAGTTTCGGAAATTTCCAGGCCTTGCCTACGGATGCACCAACCAATACCACATATTTTATCTGTCCAGCTTTTGGTATCACCTCCTTTTTCAATTTTTTATATAGCAACCTGCCCTTGAGGTCTGTTCTTTTGATTTCTATTGTGTATGGCTTACCGTTTTCCAAGTTCTTTAAGAGACAATAACCAAATTTATCAAAAGTTTTATTGTGCCTGGAGGTTGTTCCTGAAGATATGGTTATCTGCAAAGAATCGGGATACCAGTTCTGTGTATTGATCACCGCAATGGCACTGTCCAAGGGGATAATCTCCTGGAATGGCAGGTTACGACGAAATGACAACGCCTTCCAGACAAGCACTGCCAAAGAAATAATAACTATAATGAAAATTATACTTTTCAAATACATTTATATTTCCTTCCTATTATCATGCAGACCATCCCACCTGAAATGAATCAGAGCATATTCTCCAGCCAACGTAAAAAAACCGACCGCAAAGAGCAGGATACCGGAAAATTCATGGAAGAATCCTTGAGCGACTTCAGCCCCAAGGTAGTTGGCAAGGATACCCGTTCCGGCTATCCTCACAATATTTATAAATAATGCCAGTGGGATAGTAGATATAAAGAGCAAGATCTTATTCTGCCACTTTTTCAGTGTTACCGCAAAGATACAGCCAAGCATCATATATGAATAGAGGGACCTCAAACCACTGCAAGCTTCCGCTACTTCGAGCTGCGTGGAGTCTATGAAAAGAAGATTGCCCTCCTGGTACACGGGGATGTTTGCTAGATCGATTATTGTTGAGGATATATTTGTAACAAAAAGTTTCAGAGGATTAGTTATCTGAATATAATATGCTGTTGGAATGGGAAACATGAACAACAGGAAAAATATGGCAGGCATTAGTTTTCTGGTCAGTTGCCAGCCGTATAGAAAGAATACCAAACTCAGGAGAACGGCCAGAAAAGAAGCATAGGTCAACGTATGGAATTTGGTTGTGTAGGCAGTCAAATAAACTATAGTTGAGATACATAAGAAAGGTAGCCCTATCCATGAGGGCTCCATGTCCGTTTTTTTCAGCTCCTCCCGTTTGAGCCACACAAGATAGAAGGAAAGGGGAATAACAAAAAAACCATGAGAATAATCACTACTCCTATACCAGAGGGAAAAGAGATCTTTAAGGGCAGGAACAAACAGCAAGATAGTGAGGATAAATAGAAAACATTGGAGTATTCCATTTATTCCTATACCCATAGTATTTATCCCGCTCTTCATAGAGGTATTTTTGTCATCCATCATTGAAAGAAACTCCGCAGTGCAGGATATAAGATTTTCACATAGGATGATAAATAATTTATCATTTTTCGTTCAGATTCTCCCTCAGGGACGGTAACAGTTACTCTTACAAATGCGTTCCCATCTGGATGCCCCCGCAACTTCTCCCAAAGCAAATAGAGCTTTTGGATACCTCTGTTTGCAAAAGCGGCATTGGCACACTGATACCAATAGAGAGCAATCATCTTTGTGCCGATTCGCTGAAGGTAGAGCT
>JALTEL010000443.1 GCA_027073945.1 Caldifarciminota bacterium
GAATAATGTATAATAATATCCGATATGTATGGTGAGTTGTTTTGTTTGTGAAAACAGAAATGCATTTATCATAATTTATCTGTTAAACGGAGGCTTGATAAGTGTGGAATTTTAAAAAAAGTGCATCAACAATGATAAATGCTCTTGTACTGTTTAATATTATTGCCTGGCTGCTTTTTCTTTACATAACAAGACATGTCCCATCGCTTCTTGGTATGGGGGCATTGGCATATTTCTTCGGATTACGTCATGCATTTGATGCGGACCACATAGCAGCTATTGATAATGTAACAAGGAAGTTAAGGCAGGATAATAAAAAACCTGTCACAGTCGGCCTCTTTTTTTCTCTTGGGCACTCTACTATTGTATTGCTTTTGTCTCTCTTCATAATAATGTCAACACGCGCAATTATACCGCATATGAAATTTCTGGAGAACATAGGAGGGATAGTCGGAACAACCGTTTCAGCCCTATTCTTGACAATTATAGGGCTTATTAATCTTTTTATATTCCTGAGTCTCCAAAAAACTTTTAAATTATACAGGAGCAGTCCATCATCCGTTAATCATGAGAGCAACACGGAAATATTTCTGAATAAAGCGGGTTTTTTGAATAGATATTTCAGATTCATATACACTCACATAGATAAGAGCAGCAAAATGTATCCTGTTGGGCTTCTTTTTGGTCTTGGCTTTGATACTGCCACCGAAATTGCGATTCTTGGAATTTCAGCAGTTGTTGCCAAGGGCTCTACGCTTCCACTGTGGGGGGCTATGATATTTCCATTGCTTTTTACGGCTGGTATGACCTTAATGGATGGTCTTGACGGACTGATTATGATGAAAATATACGATTGGGCTATGATTGATGTAACGAGAAAATTATTTTTCAATATGGTTGTTACAGGTACCAGTGTTTTTGTCGCACTTACAATCGGGTTTGTGGAATGGGTGCAGGTGGTTTCCACGGAATTAAGCATAAACAATACATATCTCAATGCCCTCAATAATATTAATTTTGAGGTAGTTGGCATAGCCACCGTGATATTAATGATAGGCATCTGGAGTAGTGCTTTTATATACTATAAAAAGGCTCTGGCAGAGCGTTAAACAAATCTAAAGTACACATCCGCAACTTTTCACAACATAAAATAAGCTATTTATCGTTTTTGGTGATAATTTCCTTTAGCCTGTCCTTAGAATCGCCGAATGTCACTTTTGTAAGCAGTTTGAAGCAGTTTTCTCTGTCAACAATATGGGGATATAAAATTGCAACGGCTTGCACTTTGTTATCGTCCATATCAAACCTGTCCATTATCAGAGACACCTGGGACACACTGAAGTAATTATCTTTAAAAGAAGTGTGTAAAATATCAAGTTTGTCATCGGAGAATGATTCTGCATCAAGTTGTCCGAGCAATGAAGCAAACCGTTCTTCTGACATCGGAGCAGGAGTGGGTGGGGGAGGAGGGGGTGTATTGCTACCATTGTTTTGTTGGTCTTTGAATCCCAATTTATACAGAAGGGCTGTCAGGTCTTCAATTTCATCTGCTATTGAAAGAGCTTCCTGTCTGTCGTGCTCCAGATAGAGCTTCTGGATGTACTGAGTGCGAAGTACTCTTAGATCCAAACGTATTCTTTTTACTATGTTTTCAGGTACGGATAATACTGTGGGATCGGGTATCCCATGTGTGTTATTTGTTGCGGTGCTCATTCTGATTGAGAATTGCCCGTTTGGTGTACTAACACTTATTTTTGATTCGTTAGTGCCTGCAAATACAGCGGTATTTGCTATTATTATGCCTGCGATAAATGCAAATGGCTTCATCACTTCCTCCTTTTTTTGTATATTAGCAAACAACATGCCGGTTTTTTGAAGTATATTGCACTGTATTTGTGCATATCAACACATAAAAAGCACTGTTAATATGCAGGATTATTTGATATACACGAGTTTCCTTGATGTTTGCGTTTTGTTCAGAACAATTTTCAGTATGTACATGCCTTCGGGTATATTTTGCGGGATATTGAACAATTTTTTCTCTGTAAGGCCTTTGTAGATTTTGATTTTTCTTCCGTTTACATCGTATAATGAAATATATACATAAGAAATTCCGTCATTATCAATTGATATTTTTGCGCCTCTTTTTAAAATAAGCCCTGTGTTATTTTTCCGAGTATAAAAATGGCGGTTGTTTCCTTCCTTTACGTTCAGAATAGAGAATATAACAGGAATACTTTTAACACCTGATGTGTCGTTCGATGATACCAAAAGTGTATCTCTGTATGTGCCGGGTGAAAGATTATTTGTACTTGCAATCACTTCTATTTTTGCACTGTCAAGAGGATATACCGTAAGAGCGGTTTGAGAAAGCTGTATCCATGTATGAGAGTGTGTTATTGAGTTTATGAATAAATTCCCCGTTCCTCTGTTGTAGATTGTTAGATAAGCTGTATCCCGCAGTGGCACGGGGGGATATTCTACAACAGCCCTTTTCATATAGTTATTCCCGCTTGTTTCGTATTTCCAGCCGTAGTAATAGTAGCAGTTGGCATCAGGCACCATACTGCTTGCATCATAGCAGTTGTATGGTGAGCCTCCCTGCGTTTTTTTGAAACCTATCCAGAATGTATCGGATAGGCTGATATTATACGAGCTTATATCGTAATTCAGCCATTGCATTTCTCCCTTATGCAATGTTCGCTCGGTATAAGTATTTAAAAGTGCTGTGCCGGGATATCCTCCCTGATTGTTAAATACATACAGAGAGCCTGCATATATGGTATCCAGCGCAGTGTCAGGCGCATAGGCAAAGAGAAGAATGTTTGAGAGCAGACAGGAATCCTCTGGAACAACACGAACCGCCTCAAGCTCAAGTGGCCATTGTGAATTGAATCCCCCGTATATCCCATTGTCATTGTATAATGTATCGTAAGATGTGTCGGACATACCCGAACTTGTCAACATCATTATAGAATCAGGGTTGAATTGCATATTCGGATAATTTACCGCACCCTTTACCCAGATAAACTGGTCCCTTAAGCTGTTGTTTACGTCGTACACATACCCTCTCACTGTATCACCGTTTATTTCCCAGTAAATGTAATGATAGAACTCCCCGCCATATCCGCTTACAAGGGGTGCTCCGGAGGAACCGTCAACTATCTGGTGAACAGCGGTTACACTGTCCGGTAATGACCTTCCGAAAAAATCTCTGTTGTACAGGTGTATATGGGCTGCAATATTTGCATCTGCAGTGTGTGTGTACAATATGTGCCAGAAGGCATCTCTGTCTCCGGGATTGTTTTCGAGTGAAGAATGGGAGCTTCCGGTTGGTGGATATGCCTCTTTGTGCTGCATTGCAAATATGTGAACAGCAGTAACAGTGTCCAGGTCCTGGGAGAGCCAGTTTTGTTCCGTTGCATCAATGTCGGATGTTTGTGTGTACGTGCCATGTACAGGGTCGGAATCGAGCAGGTCAAAATGAGAATTATCATAACTGAAAGAGCCAACAGCCTTATAATATAAGCCCGAAGGGCCGTTGTCAGGATTTTGACTCAGATAGTACTGAAACAGTTTTGTACCGAATGCCGTATCCGTGGCTTCATGATTGCCCAGTACGGCATACCACGGTATGCTGTGCGCGGGCAAGGTATCCATAATGGAAAGCCAGTTTTCCCATTCATTTCTCAAACTGACAGAATCGCAGTATCCGTAAACATTGTCACCTGCAAAGAGCAAGAAATTCGGAGCACGTTGTGCGGCAAGGTGAAGCAAAATCTTAAACGTATCAGTTGGCAGTGGATTATATTTCGAAGAGCCTCTTGAATCGCCCATTGTGACAAATGTAAAATTCAAAGCCCTGCCTTTCTGTGTGCTGAATGACCTTATGGGCGATACTGCCTTTCCATAGGAATTTGAAGATATAACCTTAAAATAGTATTTTGTACCTGGCATAAGGCCTGTTAATTGTATGCTGTGAAAAATGCCCATGTCCCTGTTCGTTGCCGTTAAGTAAAGTCTGTCGGGTGCTATTCCATATTCCACAATCTGGCTTGACCTCTCGTATGTTACCCAGCTTATGATTACGGAGTGGCGTGTTGGCACGGAAAAGTAAGGGGCAATAATAATATGGGGTTTTTGTTCGTAGCGTATAATATCAGCGGGTTCTGACGGGAATATACAAAATTGTCCGTTTTTCTTAAGTACAATACCTTTTACGCTGAATATGCCTTCTGGAAAAACCCTGCCGGCAATGCCGCTGTACTCTGATATATAAATAATGCCGCTTCTTCCGTGTGCATCCTTTACTTTGACAAAGGCGTTCTTACCTATAATGGTTGGAAACTTACTTGTTGCATTTATACTGTCTATTTCCACGAATTCTTCGTAAAAATTCCCAAGTTCATTAAGGCCAATTTTTGCAGGTTTTAATGCATCTCCATGCCGAAGTATTTGTTCGGACACAGGTTCCATGTAAACTTCCCCTTTTTTGTTAGAGATAATTCCCTTTATTCTGACAAGGTCATATCTTCTGTAAGGTAATCTCAAAGGTGCTGTTTCTTCCATATCAAAATTGTTATAAGTAGGGTCATAATCAGAGCTCTTTACATTAATTCCGCCTGTTTTATCCTGAACATAAATGTTTAAGTCTCCCTGTGTCAGTCTGTCCGGTGGTACCGTAACGATTCCTTCAATTGTTATCTCTGCATTTTTCACCAGTTTTGCCCTGTTTACAGGCATAATACTGGCTGCAATAATGGTTATGATAGTTATAAACATATCACACCTCCTTCCAGATTAAAATTTGTAAAGCCATAACACTGCATATTCGCCTTTTCCGGGCATAGGGACCAGACTTAAATTGCCTGTGTGTTTGTGAATGTGCAACACTTCATGGGCTGTGAAAAGTCCTATTAAAGAGCCTGTGAACACATCCGATGCCCAGTGTTTATCATCATTGACCCTTGATATAGCACACATGGCAGCGGCAGTGTAAAATAATGGTGCCAGCATTTTGTTTTCTGAATATTTACTGGCAAACACGGTTGCCACTGCAAAGGCCGAGGATGAATGACCCGATGGGAAAGATAAATGTCCGTCGTAAGAATCCAGGGATGGGCCGTTCCATTTGTTGGGGCCTTTTTCCGTGTAAGGTCTGTATCTGTGAAACCCGAATTTCAGGATATTCACGGCAATACCTGATAATACAAAGCTCTCAATGCCCTGCACACAGGCCTGTTTGAGCTTTGAAGAGGAGAAAATCTCTCCCTGTACATAGAGTACGCTCTCATAGAGCAATACATATCTGCCATCACCTATTATCCTTGCCGCATTGGATATGCCGTTGGGAACTCTATTGCTCTGGACCCAGTTTCGTATATTGGAGTCTTTTGCATATATATAAGCACCTATTGCAGTGAGTATCAGATCAGTAGCAATTTCTTTTTTGGCAACATGGGGATGCAGCAGCGCCCTGTAATCACTGAGATAAGATTGAGAATAAACACCATGTTTAAACTCTCTGCTGGGTGTATTTCTTTTATTAGCCCCCCAGAGATGTAAAATGCCAGGCTGAAATAAGCATAATACAACAAATGCATTTTTGCCTATGAAGGAAATTGAATCAGTCATACTTATATTATAATGCTTTTATCCTGAAAAACAATGTGATAATGGATATGTTTAAAATCTTATCCAAAATGGAATGGATATCTGAAAACGCCTTTTTCTGTTATTATGCCTGTTATCAAGTCAGACGGAGTTATGTCAAATGCATAGTTCAGTGCATCTGCATGCTCTGGAGCTATGAGCTGTTTTTTTACGTATTTTACCTCATTTACATTTCGTTTTTCTATTGGAATTTCTTTCCCGGACCCTATGCTACTGTCAATTGTACTTGTGGGAGCAACAACAAAAAATGGTATATTGAAATGTCGCGCCAGCACGGAAAGTGTCAATGTTCCGATTTTGTTTGCAGTATCGCCGTTCTTTGCTATTCTGTCCGCACCCGTAAAAATTGCGCCTATATCTTCTCTCTGCATAACAAAAGCGGCTGAACCGTCAGTTATCAGAGTGGACGGCACGTTGCGTTCTGTCAGTTCCCACATGGTCAGGCGCGCTCCCTGCAAAAGCGGTCTTGTCTCAAGGGCAAAAACGTTTTCAATAAGCCCCTTTGAATGGAGTTTGAATATCACACCGAGGGCAGTCCCCAGATGATTGGTGGCAAAGAATCCCGTATTGCAAATCGTCATCACATTGATTTTTGATGTAAAGAGTGATGCTCCGTTCTCTGCAATTTGTTCGCAGTTTTTTTCTTCCATTCTATCTGTTTTGACAGCTTCCTCATAAATTTTCTGCTGGATTTGTGAAATGTTTTCATTGTTTTTAATGATACTCTCCATTTCCTTCATTACTTTAAAAACATTTACAGCAGTTGGGCGTGCATTTTTGATTTGCGCAATATATGCCCTCATATCTTTTTTAAACTTGCGTAAATCTTTTCCTTTATGAACTCTGGCAAGCAAAGCGAGCAAATAAGCAGAAAAAATGGCAATAAGCGGTGCACCCCGAACTTTTAGTTCTTTAATTGCATTGATACCTTGCTCTATGTTGTAAATATACTCATACCTGACGAGTTCTGGAAGCTTTGTCTGGTCAATAATACGCAGGGTATTTCTATAAATTTG
>JALTEL010000444.1 GCA_027073945.1 Caldifarciminota bacterium
CTGGATAGGACTTGTGTTCGAAGACAATGTAGATTTCCGACTCCTCACCGGACATCCTGCACTCTACCGAGAGGTCAAGATAGAATTTCCTGTATTTTCGGTCTGTCTTTTCTGTATCTATGACCTTGACTGAATCATAGTCAATCCTCTCTGACAGCGATTCTGGGAAAAAACCTTTTAGAAAATCTTTTACAGCCTCTGGATCGCTCATGAGCTGTTTGAAAAAGCTGTCATGAGGGCGTTTTATGTTCATAATCTTTTAATGGGCGATGGAAATTCTGGCCTCAAAGCATTTTGTTGGCCACCCGTTCGCATTCGCTCACGAACATGGATATTTTACCATGCCGGACACGGTACGATTAAAGCAGATCAGAAAATGGGCGCTGCATCTACATCGTATGAGTCTGAGGCTTCAGGGATGAAGGGATATGCCCCACCTCAATTCCACGTAATCTCCTTCTCCACCTCTTCAAGACTGTCAGCCCTGATAACTGTACGGAGGATTTGTTTCAATTTCTGCCTGTCCGTCATGGCGTCAACTTTTTCATGAACATGGGAAGGAACACTGCCGAACTTCGCATCAAATGCATCGAGCACCATCTCGCGGGCATCCTGAAGCAAGCCCTGCTGCAACCCCTTCTGGATACCCATTTTTCCCGCGCTTGTAACGTATGGCATTTTGCACTCCTCTTCATATCTGTATATCTTTTCCAGAAAATCCGCCTCCAATTCTTCCGGAAGTGACATGATCCAGTCAATGAAACTGAACAGTTTGATTATATCTTTACGTGAATAACCACATTTGTATAGTCCATCAGACAGCCTCAAAAAAATGGCAGGGTTTTCTTCGGAATCAGTGGCCGCTTTCCGTCGGAGCAAGCACCCAGACCGATTGATGTGCATAATGCCATTTTAACTCCATCAATCAGATTTCCCCCACTTCATAACAAACTCCATTGGTCTTTAATGTAGAAAGAAATTGCATCAACGAAATCACAAATAACATCATACAGTTATCTCCGAACAGGGTTTTTCCTTGCCTGTTCACTTCTTTTTCTAAATTGTTCTTGATCTGTTGCACATTTTTAGGGAACCTTTTAGTATATTGATTGTTCAATTCAGCGAGGTAGTTTCCTACTTTGTACCGCAGAAAGTCATTCTTATCGTCAACAGTTATTATAGTAACCGTTCCCTTTTCGTAAGAAAATAAATCTTTTTGCCCCATGTCAAAATCCAAAATCAGAACTGGAAGTTCCATGGAAAATATTTTATTCACCTCGAACTTGATGCTTTCGTCAAGATTGCAAAGTTCACAAGATCCCACATTGTATTTCATTGATTTTTCAATATAATCAGGATATTTGTTGATATAGTCGATCAAAAAACGCAAATGATTTAACTCATGCTCAATATCCTTAGCAGGACTGATGAAATTTCCAATTTTTTCGTTAGTTGGTTTCCTGATTATCATCATGCTGAGATAAAATTTTCCAATCCATAGGGGAAAGATCGAATTGATGTTTAAGTAAATCCCATCCAACATTGCATAATGACCATTAGTGTAATCCGGAGACTCTACAGTTAAAAAAAAATGAGGTAGACCGTTTAGCTCACGATAGTGAATTTGATCAATGATAGCGGGGTCGTAGTAACCTTGATCATTGATGATTTTCTTGATCTCTTCAACATTCTCCTGTGTAACTATATTGTAATAAGTATCTTTATAACTTATTTTTTTTTGTATCATCGCTGATTTTTCAGAGGGCAATTTAGCCTTTCAATTTTTTGATTTTAAAGTAATTTAACTCAACTTTCGTAAGCGCTTATTTAACCCCACCCTTGCAGGCAGCCGAAAAAAGTGGCCTGGGACAGTTCCATGGCAGGAGGGCCTCGTAGTGCGTAATGGGGGACGTTGGTGCTTTGTGACCTTATCTGGCATGTAAT
>JALTEL010000445.1 GCA_027073945.1 Caldifarciminota bacterium
ATAACCAGGGCATGAGGATGAAATGTTCCCGGGAAGGTCAGGCGCACCATCATCCCGGGTTTGAATTCTCCGGCAGGATTATCCAGACGGAGGCGTATGGGAACAGTCTGCCTGGCAGCATTCACCTTTCCTCCGATAGCCATCACCGGCAGTTTCAGCGGAGCATGGGCATAATCCACAAAATCAACCTCTAAACGTCTCAATTTCCTTACCTTATCCAGTTGTCTAACCGGTAAATCTCCATGTACGTCGAGGGTATGCAATTGTCCGATATGCACGATGGCTTCTCCTTTATGTATCACATCCCCGGCGTGTCGATAGACCTCCAACACTACCCCGTCGAGAGGACTATACAGAGGGATCTCCTTGATCTCCTGAGAGATTTGCTTCCTCTGTTTTTTATCAATCTGATCCAGCACCTGTAACAATGCTTCCCGCATAGGCGGAATGATCACTCCCAGTTTCCTGCCTTTTTTAACCCGGTCGCCCATCAGCAGTGTAAAACCTTCAAGGCGGCCGTCAAACTGGGAGGCCAGCAGGACTTCCTGGCGCAGGGCAACCTCTCCGAAGATATGTACGGTATCGGTCATATCGTGCCGGCTAACCCTGGCTACCGAGATGGTTACCACCGGACCTGTCTGCGGCGGCTTCTGCTGATTATTCGAATCCTGTGACTGTTTCGAATTACAGGATACCAGTATGAATATCGCCAGCACAGGTATAATTATTTTTGCATTCATATTTTTGGTTCTTGTCTCTTGGTTCTTGGTTCATAAAACTTTTTACTTCTGCCTTATTACAAACATTCCCATCCTTTTCACTTCGCCCACCTGGTTGGTGGTCAGGTAATATTCTATCAGATTCATCACATACTGCAGACGGGTTTGCTGGATGGCTATCTGGGTAGAGGTAACCTGTTGTTGTATGGACAGGTATTCCAGGTTGGTAATCAATCCCGCCTTGTAATTGATCCGGGCCAAGGTATAAGCCTCCTGTGCCATCTGCAACCGCTCATGTTGTATCTTCATCATACCTTTCAGCTCGCGCATACGGTTAACGGTTTTCTCCAGGTGAATCTGCAGTTCCCTTGATAAGTTCGCCAGTTCTAAAAAAAAAAAAAAAGAGAGCGCTTGCGACTGTTTTTTCTTCAGTTTAATCGCTCCCCATTGGTAAATAGGAAATGCCACCCCGGCATTCAGCAACCAATAGTTTCCGTCGCCCGTAGGATCGCCGTCGGCAAAATACCCCCCTCCGGCGATCAGATGGGGCCACCGTTGTGCTGTCACCAGTTTGGTTTGCAGATTCTGTGTCTCAATACGGGAAAGATAAACCTGATAAAGGGGGTTCTGCCTCACCAGATCGGATGTAACCGCTGAAATCCGCATACTGTCAATCAAAGCCTGTGTATTGATTTTTTCCAACCGTATGGAATCTGCCGGCTGAAGTCCGGTAATGTGAGTCAGCTCACGTACCAGTTTCTTTATTGTCAGTGACACGCGGGCTTTTTCTTCGCGTATACCGGAGACCAGCGATTCGGTCTGCAGTACGTCCATGCGGGTACGTACGCCGGCATTCCACAGCGAACGGGCTACTACCAGATGGGTTTGCAACAAGGTGATGCGCGTATCCAGCAATTCCATCTCCTTTTTTTTCTGCAATATACTCATGTATAGGGAGACAGCCCGGCTAACCGCATCAAGACGAGTCTGCTCCTGCAACAATTGGGCAGTCACCACTTTCTGGCGGGCAATCTGGTCGGTTTTTTTGATAAAATCGCCCAATGACCAGTCGCCATGCACCAGGGCCCACTCCTGTCCGAAGTTATAATGAGGCAGAAAACGTCCTTCCAGACCCGCATCTCCTGAAACATAGGGAAGTGTACGAGTCCGGCTGATTTCCAACTCGTTTTGTGCAGCTCCGGTACGATATTTCTCCGCCTGATAG
>JALTEL010000446.1 GCA_027073945.1 Caldifarciminota bacterium
GTATACCCACGGGATATATATGAATTTAAAGAGTTGATATCAGAACTGCTATATCCTTGCAACTGTCCCTGAATACTACTCCAGTTAGAATTATTGACAAAATATGTTTTATAGCCATCTTTATTACCCTGCCACAACATTTTAACGGTAGATGCCGCAGGTTTATCACTGCCCTGCATCTGCTCAAGAATACCATGCTCAAATGAACTTCCCATCAGACCGGCAGTTCTATACGCAGAATAAAAATCAGAAATATCGGCAGTATAAAACCCGCTAAATGACTGAATGGGTAAATTAACAGCTAACCCATTTTCGTTTTTTATAATACCTCCTGCTAATACATAATTTCCTTTTACTCCATTAGCCTTGCATGCAATTCTTGTAGAAAGTCGCTGTTCCAGCAACCATTTCTGGCCGATGATGTTAAATAATCCGCATAATACAGGCTCCGAAGTGTCAGAATTACCTGATTCACGATCTTTTGATAATTGTTCTCGTAAATGTTGAAGCAAATCTTCGGAAACGGTATCAAAATCTATTAATAGCCCATAACTTTGACCACTAATAAGTGATATTGCCGGTGAAGACCGCGAATAAACTGTTGGTGTCCATGGTGTTTGCAAAGTCAAAGTACAGGTATATGTATTACCGAGGGTTGTTCCTGATCCGACGGTATCAATTTGACCGTCAACATTAAGTGTCGCAGCATTATTTGCGCCTGTATAAGTTATTGAGATTCGCTTTCCGGCAATCTCATACGCTTTAAAGGTACGATTAATTCCCCGATGAACAATTGTTGCTTTAGCAAAAAGATCATCCGGCAGACTATTTTGAGAATAAGAAACTTCTGTTCCTGAAACTACCTGAACTGCATGCGGTAATTCTGTCGGAAGATTTGTAACTGCAACTTCTATATTGCGAGAATAACCAAGAAATTCATTGACCGATGTGCTTGAATAATCATCTCGAATCTCAGCAAGAAGATTTGTTGTAAACTTCACAAGATCTGCACTAATCTTTTCATAATTTATATTCTGCACATAGTCACTGCCAATTGTTGCACCATTTGTTGCATTTGCAAGAAAGGTGGTACGGTTATATCCAATCAATGATAATAAATCTGCACCCGATACTCGTTCAGATTGAACAAAAGACGGATCAAGAACCCGTACCTGTCCATCAATTGTTGCCTCAACCCAGAAATGAACAAGTCTTATATTACTACCGGCAGTCACGACAGAAAATCCGGAATTAACCAGAAGACGGAAAACTTTTGTCGGGATAATATCCAATAGATTACTCAGAAAAGTGGTTGAATAATCAACCTGCGCTTTCACAAAATGAGCGTCTGTACTTGAATCTGCGGCAGTAAGCAGTGCAATAAGAAGTGAACACTGATCAAGTGGACCGCCCGTTTTAGAATATAAAGTTCCCTGTGCACCTTTACGCACCCCAGCCCTTGGTATAAACTTGATATTGTCACGTACATATTCATATATCCGCATTGGATCATTTTGTAACGACCTTGCCAATGCACGAATATCATCAGTAATTTCTGTTTCCGAACCACTTACACCATCAACAATATTTGAACTAGGCGGAGAGGCAGACCACGGATCATATATTTCAGTTATTTCATTGGTATTAAGGAGAATATCCCATCCATCTGGTGGCGGGTTGGTAGTTGCCGGAAAAGCAATTTGCACAAAAAAGAAGAGCATAAACAATAAGGTAGTAATAAAAACAGTTATTTTAGGTAATTTAGAAGATATTGACATCATTATTCGCCACCTCCCGCTTCATTGGTGGATATCTCTACTACCGTACGGTAAAAATAGCCCTGATTGGTTATACCCTCGATAGTATAACTGTTCTCGGGCGGTGTTGCCGCTATATTCGTTGCCACAACCGACCAGTTCGTCGACATAATATCGGCAACAGA
>JALTEL010000447.1 GCA_027073945.1 Caldifarciminota bacterium
CGTAAAACTCAACCGAAAAACTGTGGAAAAGACTGTGGAAAAAACTGTGGAAAAGAGTGCGGCCCTGATACTGCAACTTATAAAAGAGAATCCGAAAATCACGCAGGAAGAACTTTCCGCCATGACTGGCCTGTCCAGAAGGGGGGTGGAATGGAATATCAGTAAAATGAAAGAAAAAGGCATAATTCGCCGTGTCGGAGGGAAGAAAGGCGGCCGATGGGAAGTAACGGAGGAAGGAAAATGAAAACGGGAGGTGGACCCATGCGGGCCATTCGCGTGCACCTCAAGGTACACGGCCGCTTGCATGGACTTACCCACCATGAGAGAAAGGAGGGGGAGATATTTAAGGATTTCTTCGGGGAAAGTACTTTCACCGACCCTGCACAAAGGTATAAGGGGCTGCGGGGAGAATGGGGGAGCATGAGAGGCGGATTTCATAGAAAATTAGATATAGGAGCAGGTGTTATTAGTGAAACAGATAGGTATAGCTTGGTAAGGGGAGTATGCTTCGCAAAAGAAGCGCTTGGTAAACTCCCCCACCTATCTCATTTCTTTTCGGGGGGTTTTAATGGCACATACTAAGTATGTATTTATAGATGAAAGCGGGGATTTGGGTATGAAAGGCAGTGATTACTTTATCATGGCCATGATTGTTATTGATGACGAACAGCCCCTGGAGAAAATAGTAAAAAGGACAAGGCAAAGAAAGTTAAGGAAAAAGAATAGGAAAGTTAAGGAATTGAAGGCAAATAATAATAGAGACGAAGTACGAAAATATGTGCTTAGCAAACTAGCGGATTTGGACTGCCAGATATACGCCATTGTGGTTAAAAAAGCCAAAATACTATCTCGTTTTTATGACATTCCAAACATTTTTTATAACTATGTCTCTCGCATCCTAATAACGGAAGGGGATGTTAATAACACAGAGTTGCATATCATAATAGACAAGAAGTACAACAACAGCATTTTGAGAAATAACTTTAACGGCTATGTAGTAAGAGAAGTTGAAAGCAGAAAAGGAGTCAGAGTCAAAGAGATAATACACGGAGACTCGGAAGCACATGCAGGGCTTCAGTGCGTGGACTTTGTCGCATGGGCCATTTCAAGAAAGTTCAACTACGATGAAGACAGATTTTACAAGATTATTGAGCCGAAAATTCTAAACAGAAGGAGGATGAAACTGTGGGAGTAGTAGCAGTAAAGAAAATGTGTGGACCCATGCGGGCTATTCGCGTGCACCATCCGGTACACAGCCACTTGCATGGACTTACCCACTACAATATCCCATATACGGTTCATGTATTTAAGGTTTACTCATCGAGTCGGCTTTTTGATATGCAGGATTCGTTCTTAAAAAACTTTATTGAAATTATGGGGGCGGTTTGAAGTGGAAGTTGCCAGCCTTACAATCGGTAAAAAACTTGAAATATGCTTTGAGGCCGGAGCTGGCCTTACTCTCATAATCGTGGGAATCTGCGTAATTCTTAATTATGTATATCCGGAAAGCACATATCCCGTATGCGGACTTACATTCCTTTTCCTTGGCCTGTTCTGGACCTCGTGGAAGTACTTACCAGTAGAAAAGAAGATGGCCCGAGGGATCGTATCCATTATAATCGCTGTTCTAATCCCTTTTTGCGTTCACCTGTGGGTTCTTTCGGCAACCAATCCGGCAGAATACAACCGGATGATGAACACCATCTATCTTTCAATGGCTATGGGGTTTGTTGTTGTAGTCATTTCTTGGGTACTTGACAAAAGGGGCGTGTTTGAGAGTTTTAAAAAGGACATAAGGAGGATTTTAAAATGACCGAAGCAGAGAAGAGAGCACTCAGAGAACTCCCAAAAGGCTGGAAAATCGTAAAACTTGGAAATGAAAGAGTTGCAAAACTCATTATGGGCCAATCTCCCCCATCTTCTTCATACAACGGAGAAAAAGAAGGCCTGCCTTTCTGTCAGGGAAATACTGAATTCGGCCCTATTCACCCCTTAAAAATCGAACAATACACCAGCCAACCCATGAAAATCGCAGAATCCGGAGATGTTCTTATCTCCGTAAGGGCTCCGGTGGGTGATGTGAATATTGCAAACTTCAAACTCTGTATTGGGCGAGGGTTGGCAGCCATAAGGCCGGATAAAGAAAAAATGAGCGAGTTTTATCTGTTCTACCAACTGAAGCATAACGAAACAAGGATTAAGAGGATGAGCGGCGGTTCAACCTTTAAGGCCATAACCAAAAAAGACCTTCAAAACCTCTCCATCCCCCTCCCCCCTCTCCCCGAACAGCGCAAAATAGCCGAAATACTCGGTTCCGTGGACTCCGCCATTCAGGCCGTGGACTCCGCCATATCTAAGGCCGAGAGGGTGAAGAAAGGGCTGATGCAGAACCTTCTGACGGAGGGGATAGGGCACACGGAGTTTAAGGAGACGGAGATCGGAAGGATTCCGGAGGAGTGGGAGGTTGTGAGGCTGGGAGAAATCGGGAAACAAAGAAAGGAAACAATAATTCCAAGCAGAGAGGAGGAACTCTTATATATTGGGCTTGAACACATAGAGCCGGGAAAAGTTTATATTAATCGGACAGGAAGCAGTTCCGAAGTAAAGAGTTTAAAATTTAGATTTAAAGAGAAAGACATCCTTTATGGAAAACTCAGACCATATCTAGATAAGGCAGTGATAGCAGATGTTAGCGGAGTATGCTCCACGGATATTTTAGTAATAACCACCAATGAGAAAAAAGCGATTTCAGAATTTCTGATTTATGTTCTGCACTCAAAAAAGTTTATAAATTATTCTACAACAACCATGACAGGCACGAATCATCCGCGCACTTCATGGAAATCTCTAAGTAAATTCCCTCTCGCCCTCCCCCCGCTCCCCGAACAGCAAAAAATAGCCGAGATTCTGAGCGCGGTGGATGAGAAAATCGGGCTGGAGAGGGAGAGAAAGGCAAAGCTGGAGAGGGTGAAGAAGGGCCTTATGAACGATTTATTGACCGGGAAGAAGAGGGTTAGAATAAATGAGGAGGCGTGAGAGATGAGCGAATATATTCCAGATGAGGAGATAGACCTCGATAAAAAAGATATTCTGAAGACTTTGCCATATGTGGAGACACTAGATGAATTCATAAAAAAAGCAGATGGGCCGCTTACCATTGGATTATTTGGTGGATGGGGTTCTGGAAAGTCTTCTATTGTTAAGACTTTAAAAAATAGGCTAGAGAATGACGATGAGAAGAAAATTAGAGTTTTCACTTATGATGCGTGGAAGTACTCCAAAGACCCATTTAGAAGGTCGTTTATTATAGAACTAAAAAAAGAGTTTGGATTAAAGAAAGATTCTGAACTTCTTTACTCGGATAAACAAGTAGATACTGAGATAAAAACAAGTCTTAACAAAAGGGGCGTGATAGTTGCAACTATCTCGTTGGTGCTTTTTTCCATTATTTTGGTATATTTCTTACTTCCGGCTACTCCTTCTGGACTTCAAATCTCTTTTGTCTTAGGAGCAACTTTGCTTTTCTCTCTTGTTCAATTCTTCATTACAAATGCTTTTAGTGGATATAAAACAGTTGTAAATTACCCGAAGTTATTCAGTCCTGAACAGTTCGAAGGATATTTTGATGACGTTCTCGGTGAAATTTTGCTAGAGGAGGAGGAGGGTGAAGATAAAAAAACTTCGATTATAAATAGAATTGTAGCATCTGTAAAAAAACATGGGAAAAAGAAGACCGATGAGAATAAGTACCAAAAACTTGTAATAGTTATAGACAATATCGACAGATGCGAAGAGAAAACAGCTCCTGAGCTTCTGTTAACAATTAAAAACTTTCTGGAAAAGAAAGGCGTTATCTTCCTTATCCCGATAGATGATGAGGCAATAAAAAAATATCTTGGAGGAGGCGATTATGCAACGGAGTTCCTAAGAAAGATTTTTAATATCACTATTAGTATCAAAGAATTTCTGGAAGACGACTTATACGACTTTGCTAAAAAACAAAGCGAGAATTATAAACTGGAACTACCCAATGAGGTAATTTCGCTGATTGCACAGGAATTTTCGAGGAGCCCCAGAAAAATGATTCAATTTATGAATGTGATGAAACTTGAAATTGAACTTGCTAAAAAACAGGAAGAAAGGGGAAACATCCCTGAAGGAGCCATTACGCAAAATCTCTCTATGTTGACGAAAATTTTGATAATTCGAGAAGAGTTCCCAGAATTGTACTACTATTTGGAGAAAAAACCGCATTATCTTAAAGAAATTAATACCAATCTCTCAATAAACAATGATCCATTTATACCTAATCCGCAATTAGAAGAAGATACTTCCATAGAAAAGTTTAATAAGAGTATAACTCCAGAGCAAAAGAACTTTCTTGTGCGTACTCAGAGCATAGATGCTAGCAATCTGGAGGTCTTCTTTGTTACAAAGAAGTTGGATTGGAATCTGCCTAATAACATCGGCTCGCTAATGGATTCGAACGAATGGGAGACTATCAAAGATGGGCTTAAAAGAAAAGAGTACGAGATGGACGAGTTAATTAGATATATCTCTTCTACCTTAACAAAAGAAGTTTTCGAAAAGGGATTATGGAATTTTAGGGTTATCAGTCTTTTCTCCATGATCTTTCGAATTGCTAGCGACAAAGAATTTTCATCAGAATTCTGGCGTTCGTTTAATAGGGAAGGCAGTACCATCCAAGGATTAATGCAGAAGGTCGAGATGAGAGATTCAATCTCTCATTTTCATGCAGAGCATGTATTGAATTTTGCCGGAACTCTAAAAGAGAGAGGATATAAAGACTTATCAGAGAAGATAGCCGCAAGTATAGATGCAACCTCTTTAAAGGAGAACCCAAAATTGGCAAGAGGATTTTTAGTGAGGTTCGGAGATGATGAGCACCTATTACAAAAAGTAGGCCGTACATTCTCGTTTGCACTTGAGGATGATCTATCTATTTATCATGAATTCGAAGATTTATTTAAGGCCGAAAAATTTACAAGATACTTTATCAGAGAGAACACTGTGAAGGAATTTGTTGATAAAATTGATCAAAGTCCTAATAAAAATAACACCCGAGAAATGGTTGAAATTATAAGGCTATATGTTATAGACTGTAAGTCTTGTGAACTTGGAAAAGAAATAATCAATAAGTACATCGAAAAGATACTACAATTTATAGAGAAATCTATAACAAAAAATGATTTTGATGATTTATGGTTCTGGCTGTCTGCACTCCAAGGTTTTATAGAAAAAACAGGAGAAAGTCAAATCCGAAATCTTATCTACAATAAATTGTCCCCCGTATATCAATTATTATTATCTTTCTCTAAACAGAATATGAAGAAATCACAGGAAAAGGTAGTTATTCACTTTTTGGCCGTAGCCAAAGAGTTATATATGGTGGATTTGCAAGATAAATCAGAGATTCTTAAATCGTTTGAGCCCCTCTTTCAAAAAAATGAATCTAAAATTTATATGAAGATAAATCAGTTATACTATGACATTGTGAAGAGCGATACTTCTAAATCTTGGCCTTTTGCAAACATGGTTCTAAATAAACTTTTTCATAAGGTTGAGAGTTGGGACGAGAAACGAAAACTCGCTGAAACCATAAACTTGATGCTTATAAAAAGCGATGAAGAAGGAGGTCTCTCTTTAAGTGAAATTGAGCATGTCCTAAGGAATTATATTCCATTGGCCAGAGACTTAGAAAAAGATGAGAAACAGGGAGAAGTGATTGAGTGGCTTTCTGAAATATCGAAAAACAGCATGGTCAAAGACGAACTTAATAAGATATTGCCAGAATTGTTGGAATCATACTATCCTGTTTTTATTAAATTGGTGGAGAATACCCCGTCCTTGTTTGCCGGGAAAGTTATTTCACTTCTAAACTCTGAGAATAAAACAGAGAATCTCTTTGCTCTTAAAATCCTTCAAAACCTAGAAAATTCAGATGATCGGAAAGAAGATATTACTAAATCGCTTATACATCTCAATACAGAGGAGTACAGCAAGGAGGAGAGAAAACTATTTGAAGAAGTCAAAGAAAAATGGGGGCCTTAACATGACCGAATACGACCTTATCGAAAAACCGCTCATAGACGCTCTTGAAAAGGAAGGCTGGACATACATCCCCGGCCCCCAGCTCATCAGGGAGTCCTACGACCTCCCCATCCTCGTGGAGGAATTGAAGGGGGCCGTTTTCCGCATCATGGCCTCCTACCCGGCCTATTCGGACATAGAAATGGAGGAGGACGATTTTCAGCGGCTCCTCCTTAAACTCGTGAGGCCGGAGTCATCCGTCAGGGGTATGAAGGAGGTTCTGGCCTATCTCAAGGACGGCTCCGTTCCCCTCGACCTCGGGAAGAAGGGCCTCAGGTACCTGCCGATTATCGACCACGAGCGGCCTGAGAACAACAGTTTCATCGTGAGCAATCAGGTTGTGTTCAGGGGGCCAAACGGAAGGATGCAGGCCGACATCGTCCTCTTTGTGAACGGCATCCCCATCGTAATAATCGAGTGCAAGGACCCGGCCGCTTCGTCCGTCTCTTGGTACGATGCCTTCAGGGACATAAAGTTATACGAGGGCCGCGTGCCGGAACTCTTCAAGTATGTCCAGTTCGGCGTGGCCGCCGCCGGCGAAATAAAGGTCTTCCC
>JALTEL010000448.1 GCA_027073945.1 Caldifarciminota bacterium
TGCACAAAAAAGATATTACTGTATGTGAGAGCAAATATCCTAAGGCGTGGTGCATAGTCCAGTTTCCGAGGTTATTGCAAGGGTTTTTAAACAGAAAACCATACAATCAATCCTGTTATATGCCGCCCGCTGGTGTTGAAACTGCCGGATACTATGAAACAAAGAACAATTATATGTTTCCTAATACTTATGATGCTGGTACGAATGATTACCCGCCACAAATATCCCCAAAATCAGCTTTTAAGCATCTTTTATCAATTCCTTTCAATAACAGCAGTGATTTGTTAAGAGTTTACAGCAATAACGGTAATTATCTTGCTTTGTTGCGTTTGGTTAAATATTCTGTTTCAAGCGGAACTTCAGAAATCTTGGGTGATATTAGTTCAGA
Source organism: Caldifarciminota bacterium (assembly GCA_027073945.1). Next base: position 389 of record JALTEL010000448.1, read on the forward strand.
AACTGGTAGTAATTGGGGCGGAATTTATATACCAATTGCAATTTCTAAAGATGATAATCATATTATATTTAAAGCGCATATGGGTTTACCTGGAGCGGGTGGTGGGTCTGCTACCTTGGGATATGCTTACTCATCCTTGAGCTTACCTAAATATGATGTATGTGGCTACATAGATCCCCAAAAAATTGCAAATCAGGTTTATTTTTATGATAATTTCGCGAAAGCGATTTTTCTAACTGAAGAGGGCAATGTGCCAGCAAGTGCAAAACCAGGTCCTGATTATAATTCCGCGATTAAGTTTATTAATATTGTTAGCGGCGAAACCGAAACATTATTAAAAAAACCTAAGACAATTTACGAGATTATAAATATAGATGAACGATCAAAGAAGTTGAAATTTAAGTCTTGTCCATGGAAGGAAGATAGATTTACCTGTCCGGCCTCAGATACATTTACTCAAGTTAGGTTTATAAATCTGCGTTAAATTACAAAAAATATTAACATTTTATATCTTCTAGCACGGAACTCGGACTCACGCAGTCTGAGCCATGCCAGTTATAAATTATGGACATTAAGATTTTGCAATTAATTGATGGGGTAAAGCAGGCTAAAGGACTTACGGTGGTCATTGATGTCTTTAGGGCTTTTTCTACTGCCTGTTATATCTTTGCTAATGGTGCGGATAAGATAATTCCTGTGGGAGATATTGAAGTTGCTCGTAAACTTAAGGCAGAGAATCCCCACTTTTTATTAGTGGGTGAGAGAAAAGGGCGAAAGCCGGATGATTTTGATTATGGCAATTCTCCCACCCAGATTGAAAATGTTGATTTCACGGGCAAGACAGTAATTCAGACAACATCTGCTGGAACACAAGGCATAGTAAATGCTGTCAATGCAGAAGAAATTATCACTGGCAGTTTTGTTAATGCGCGAGCAATAGCCACTTATGTCGGAAAGCGAAATCCTAAAGAGGTCTCGCTGGTGGCCATGGGCTCTTCCGGCGTTCGTATTACCGAGGAAGACACTCTTTGTGCAGAGTTTATTAAGAATGAGCTTGAGGGTAAACCAAATGATTTCTCTAGGATTGTTAGACACCTGAGGAGTTGCAAGAGTGCGCAAAAATTCTTTGACCCCCTGAAAGATTGGGCGCCAGAGAGGGACTTTGACCTATGTTTGTCTCTAAACAAATTCAATTTTGTGTTAAAGGTTGGCTTTTATAGCAAAAATCAATTATCTCTCAGTAAGGTCGAGGTCTGAAATATTATTTGGTTCCTTTTTGAGATTATTGGTGCCGCGGGTGGGAGTTGAACCCACACGTCCTTTTGGGACAATGGATTTTGAGTCCATCCTGTCTTCCATTCCAGCACCGCGGCTCACCATTATTATTAAAACTTCCCTTTTAACTGTCAATTTTTTTCTTCTTTTCTACTTTATAATCACAATTGGGATTGGAACACTTTATTTCTCCTTTCTTTGTTTCTACTAAAAGAGAACCGCACTTGGGACAAGTTTGGCCTGTTGGTTTATCCCATAAAGCAAAATCGCAATCT
>JALTEL010000449.1 GCA_027073945.1 Caldifarciminota bacterium
ATCTTTAGTGAAATATCTTTACTGCGGCAGAGTCAGGAAAATCAAGCAGAAAAAAACAAAAAGCAGAGGTAATAAATCGAAATTCCAGGAAAAGAAAAAGAATCACAACATCAGCAAGAAAAAGGAATTTTTAAAAATTTCTTTTAAGAACAGAAGAATCTATATAAAAACACGCAACATTTTATGACTTACAACATAATGACCGCTATCCCGCTGCGGCCTTCGGCTTGCTCCATAGCGGCAAGTGACCCTCGACGTCCGGCGCTTAAAATGCACAATACGGCTCTATTGAAAATTTGTTTGAAATAGCATGGAAACCGTGATATTGATCTTTTATGATATTGTCATTCAAAAATGGCGGGACGGAAGATATTTTTAACGGCAAGAATACCAAAAGAGCGCGCAAGATTTGCCCAGTACATATTTGGAAAATTGCCAGGCGCAAGCTGGATCAGCTCGATTCCGCAACATTTGTTCAAGATCTGAAAATACCTCCTGGCAACAAGCTGGAGCTTTTGACAGGAGACCGAAAAGGTCAATACAGTATTAAAATAAATGACCAATACCGTATTTGTTTTGAATGGCAGAATAATGGTCCAGAATCCGTTGAGATAATAGACTATCATAAGGGATAAAAAATGATACGCATACCAACACATAGAGAGCCTACTCATCCAGGAGAGATGCTTCTGGTAGAGTTTTTAAAACCTATGGGAATGACACAAAGAGAGCTTTCAAATGCCATTAAGGTCCCATATCAAAGGGTGAATGAGATCATCAATGGCAAAAGAGGCATTACACCTAGTACAGCTTTACGCCTTGCTAGATTTTTTGGAACATCTGAAGATTTTTGGCTGAATTTACAGCTTAGGTGGGACCTGTACCGTGCCATGAAAAAAGAAGAAGACATTTTGCGTCAAATCCACCCATTGAAAATAAAGGGAGAAGCTTCATTTGCATGAAACGGCTTCGCCGAACCATCGGCTGCAGGGGACGGCAAACAGCGCGGCAGTTTTTCGAAAACCTTGCCCCGCATAAAGTCTAGCGGCATTTCCAGGCTCGTTGCTCCGCATTGTTTGCCGCCCCTGAGCCGCGACGTTGGTCGCCTCAAAATAAGCTGATTGATATTTTTTCACTTGATTTTTGTATATTTTGTTCATATACTTAAATTATGGATGTAAAATCAAAGAAAATCTTGCAGGAGTGTACCGGGTTTGAATGGGATGATGGCAACAAAAATAAGAATTGGATTAAACACAGAGTAAGTAACAGCGAGTGCGAACAGATTTTTTTCAATCATCCTCTTATTGTTCACGTTGATGCTAAACATTCAAATTTTGAAGAGAGATATTATGCATTAGGTATTACAGACTTGGGCAGAAAGCTATTTGTTGTATTTACTATACGGAACAAGAAAATACGAATTATATCTGCAAGAGATATGAGTCGAAAAGAAAGAAGGATTTACGAGGCAATATCATGAAGAAAAAGTTACCTAAATTTAAAAATGAAGATCATGAAAGGGAATTTTGGTCCTCGCACGACTCAGCAGAATATATAGATTGGGATAGCGCTGAAGAGCTCATACTTCCCAACCTGAAACCGTCTATAAAAACTATCTCATTACGTTTGCCTGAGCATCTTTTGAACGAGCTCAAATTCCTGGCCAACAAAAAGGATGTACCTTATCAGTCATTATTAAAAATGTTTTTGGCAGAAAGGGTTCAATCGGAGATTAGGAAATTAAATCGCAACAATCTGAAATTTAAAGAAAAAATGGTCCAATGAATAAGGTTAGATTGTGTGAAGCATGCTACACGACACCACTTTTGTGTTTCGAAATAGATTGTTAATATTGACGTAATATTGCGTAATAATCTGTTTTATGTTATAGATAAGCTATATCAAATATTGAAGGAGGTAGTTATGAATATAA
>JALTEL010000450.1:0-1499 GCA_027073945.1 Caldifarciminota bacterium
CTTTCATAGTTACTTGTCCTGCTTCCTCTATCGGCAGCAATGTAGGCGAGCAGACTGAGGGATGTGTCATAGCAGTAACAGGGGTCACTTCCCCGATAGTCTTCATAGAAGTATCCTGTGGTTATGTCGAAGTGGTCAGCAAGGTAAGCCATGCCTTCTTGCAGGTCCGGTGTCCCGTCCCCATCAGTATCTACAGAATCATCCCGTGTAAAACCCGCATTAAAGAAGGAGAGAAGGACCAAAGCGGTAATGCCAGTTGAGTCACTCCAGGAGCCATTATCCTCTTGGGAAGATCGCAGCCAAAGAAGGGCTTTCTTCTCTGGAGGAATGGAGACTCTGACCACCCATGTCACGTTCATCTTGCTCCATGTGTAGAGGACATCTTCCCCATCTCTGTTTCCACAAGCGGATAGATTTTGTGGGTCCTTATAGGGGGATTCGCCATATGGATCATTGACTCGGTAATTACCATCATCTGTGTAACCTCTAATCAAGATGATATGACCTGGCCCCCCTGAAAGAAGCCCACGGGTACCAGCGATCACTATACTGCCTTTGCGGAGATATTCCTTTAACACTGATTCTGATATATCGCTTCTCATGTACCTCTTGGCAAGAACTCCATGTTTCTTGAGGTAGTTTACTATTCTATCTTTGTCGGCCAATCCACCCTTGCAGATATAACCATACGCTCCTTGGCCCGTGGAATTTCCTGGAGCAGGAGCAGACTCATTAAAGGTGGTATCATCACAAGTGTAAGATTCATGAATGTATCTCCCATAATCTGTCCCATAGTCAAGATTATCAAGTTTCTTGAAGTACGCTAAGGCCATGACTGCCGATGTAGGCCCGCAAGCCCATCTTCCATCAAAGGCACCAGTGTCATTGCATTGATGTAGATAAGGTACATGCCAATTAACTACATCGGTCGCTCGAGTTGTGGGAGTTATGATCGATAGCAACGTTACGACAAACAGCCCGGCTAATAAGAAAACGTTGTGTTTGATTGGTATCACGATATTACAACTCCTCGACGTACACGGAAATTCTTGCCGTATTCATGGAAACTACTGCGAGGGAATTCCTTGGGCAAACGCTGGTGCAGTCAACGTAAGGCCCTTACTCACATTACTGATCCCTGGTCCCTCTGCCGGCGAGTATCCGACAAAGAGTCCTCCAACCAATAGAAACGCCAGAATGCCGCCTGCAACCAGCAACTTCAACGCCTTTCTATTCATGTGCCCTCCTGTCGACTGAATTTATCACTATTATTCTGACGAACAAGATCAAGCGAAACTTATAGTTCAGTATAGCACAAATTGTCCTCTCTGTGAAGTATGGAGATTGGGGAAGCGGAGCATCAATATTCTCCGTCTTCAGTGCTGGTTGATAATATCGGTTGACTCAGCATAGATTAGCTGTTAGATTGGTGCGGAATTCCCTTGAGGGTCTTCATAGGTGACAGAACGCGAATTATGTTGGATTGGACGCAAAACAGC
>JALTEL010000450.1:1509-1936 GCA_027073945.1 Caldifarciminota bacterium
GGCACTGCTGGCATTCTTACTCGGATGGCTTGGCTTATATGCGCTATTAACTAAGGCTTGCCTTGCAAACGCCCTTTTCCATTCTAGATCAATGAAACCAAGTTCTCTTAACAATCTGTCGAGATTATCCTGAGATAAGAAAGAATAGATACCCTTTTCCCCTTTTCGCTGAATCTCTAGCGCGTGTTTCAGTATTCGAGCTCCCTGAAGTATTCTGCTAACATCCCGAGAAACGACGTATTCATATAGATTGAGCATGTCAGGAAGAGATGCCAAGAAGACCCATCCAAAATGCACATTTTTAACAGGCGTGGACCACACTATTTGTCCGGTAGGTTTCAAAATCCGCCACATCTCTTGGAAGGCTCGCTCAAAGGCCTTAACTCCGGTTTCACCTTCAAAATCAGTGATGTATGAAAGTACTAGG
>JALTEL010000451.1 GCA_027073945.1 Caldifarciminota bacterium
GTTTATATCATAAATTCATCAAAAGCTCAAGGATTCAAAACGTATCTTAAGAAGTTTACGGAGATCGTATCTCCGTATACTTCTCTATAGTCTCCATAAGCTTGACATTTGAGAATAAAGGTGGTAAGTTAAAACTATCTTACGGTTCTTACAAAAAGGAGGAAGAATGTATCCACCAGCTAGAATAAAGTTAGACAGTTCTCTTCAAATAGGAGCTCTCTGGGTCTTTGGAATATCACTGATAGTCCTTATCACAACTCCTCTTAATGGAAATAGTCCTTATCCTTCAGCGTCTCTCTATACGATTGGCAGCTCTCTTCTTGTTGCAGCAGGAGTTCTTCTTCATGGCATTAGACGAAGTGGCATTGTCGTTGTACGGCCAAAGGATTTTTTAAATAAGGACCTGAATCTTTGGCTTCTCGGAATTGATCCAGAAGAGAACTGTTGGATAGGAGGACGCTTCAATCTTTTCCATCATTCCATTATTGCCGTATATGCTCCAGCTATTCGCGAAGACGACTTAAAAGAACTAACCAGCCTTTTCATAGACAACATTAGTAATCAAAAGTCAACAGTCGTGAAGCTCCATGCTATCAAAGCTCTTTCTGGTGAATACTTGTTCACCCTTAAAGGGAATAGTCTTAACTTTAATCAGGCAGAGAAGGAGAAAACAACAACAGATATCTCGGGCGAAAATGCCTCATCTTGATGTCCAGCCACACCAGCCTCATCTTAGGTTCTGAGATGAGGCTTTTTTTCTGGTGATGTTTTCCTGTTATCCTTGATTTTTGACGATTAAAATGGTATGTTAAGGGCATCCAAAGTCCTTTAGGGAGGAAAGATGTATCAGGCAAAAAGAGATAGAGGATTGCTTCTTATGATCGAAATTTGGTTGGGGTTAATTTTTGTTCTTGCGGTGGTAATCTTAAGCTTGCACTCTGTACCTAAACCCGATGCGATTTTAATTTTTAGTGGTTTGGCTGCTGTCCTGACACCCGCTTCAGGCATAGCGATTTTGTTCTTAGTCCGAAATAAGGGCGGTGTTCCGACTGCCAGCCCTAGAGACTATCTTGACAAAGATTTAATCTTTTATCTCATTAAAGACGAAAAGGATTGCTGGTTAGCAACCCTGATTGCTCCTGCCGGTCCGACTGTGGCAATTGCGATGAATGATTTTGTCCCCATGGATCGAAAGGCAATAGAACAGGCTTATCAAGAAAGTGTTCAAAATGAAAAACGGTTAAAAATCGTTGCCCATGGTCATTGTGTTCGGGAAGGATGTCTTTTTCTCCTCGGTCCAGGTAAAATACAAGAAGAGTCCCAAGAAACAGAAAAGGAAGTTACGGGCGAGGAAGAAAACAATCAGAGCCAGAATTAATAGAAAATTCGCCAAAAAATCAAGCAATCACTCCACTCAATTCTTAAAATGACCCTCTCTTACAACAAGACAGGGTCTTTTTTTGGTTAATTCATTTAGCGTGGCAGAGAAGAATCCGGCGTGGTTTTAATAGGGTAACTCCACGTAAAAAGTCGTCCCTTTATTAACTCCTTTACTTTTAGCGTAAAGTTTGCCATGGTGAGCTTCGATAATTTTATAGCAAATGTAGAGGCCTATCCCCATTCCGCCAACATGATATTTTTCTCCGCCACGCCCCCGTCTAAATTTATCGTAGATTGAGGTTATTTCATCAGGAGTCATTCCAAGACCTGTATCTTTAAAAATAATGACGATTTTATGAGGCTTAATTTGAGTTTTAACCTGAACACTTCCCTTTTCCGTATATTTAATCGCATTATCAAGAATATTGACAAAAACCTGACGCAACTTATAAGGATCTGCTTGAAGTAGAGGTAAATCTCGCGCGGTGTAAATAATTTTAAGTTTCTTCTTAGAGGCATTTACTTTCAACTCTTTAACAACAGAATCGAGTATTT
>JALTEL010000452.1:0-5995 GCA_027073945.1 Caldifarciminota bacterium
GGTCCTGCCCAGCTCCGTAGAGGTGCATCTCCTTCGCCTCTGCGGTTGCCGCCATGAATGCGTCCCATGCGAGGCCGTGAACATCCCTGTTGTTCTCGCCGTTGTAGTGGGTCATGAACAGATTGATGTCGTCGCCCACGCGGCTGATGTAGAAGTCGTTTATAATCCCGTCTTCCACTCCCTGTACCATTACTTTCCTGGCCGCTTTTATCATGTCCGGGTGCGGGGTGGTATGCCCTGCAACGGAACCGACATCGGCCTTTATCACGGATAGTGTAACTTTGCTCATATTGTTACCTCCTGCGTGGGTAAACGGGTGCTCATATAAAAACAATATGCCTGATACGGCCGTATGAAGCGTTAGGTTTATGAACTAAGAGGCATTCCGCCCACCTGAAACGCAAAGCGATGGGCTTAAAGAAGGTCAGGATGTTTACTCATAAAGGGCTCTGGGATACAAAGGGGCCCGTGGGGAGTAAACTCCGAAGGATGTTTACGACCTAGGGCCCATTGCGAAGCAATGGCCCGTGGTGACCGACGGCAGTCGGGAGCTAGGGCCAGGATAAATTGAATAAAGGGCCCGTGGGGTAGCTTGGTATCCTTGTGGCTTTGGGACAGCCGTTAAAGCTGCAAAACAGCCATTGACTCCGGTTCAAATCCGGGCGGGCCCATGCTTTTTCTTTGACACTTCCTCCGCTGGCTCGGCCTCCAAAGAAAAACACTGGTGAAAAAGAAACTCGGCCGAGCCTGCTCGGAAGTGCTTTGGTTGTTTGTATTCTGATTTGATGCTTATGGGTGGTGCGGCTCTCTGAGAAACAGTAGTGAAAAAGAAACTCGCCGCACCCTGCTCGCTCACAATTCTGTTTGACGGGCTCGCCGGCAGGTTGCAAAATGTTCGGCCTCCGAGAAAAGATAACTATGTTCGCCATCATTATGTCCATGATCATACTAAATAAGAGAGGCAAATTTGAGGAGATAAAAAGGCTTGGAAGATGGATGTACATCTACGGCAGGCACAAAACGGATAAAACCTTCTTTGTCAGGAACTTTATAGGGCACAAAAGCAGCAAAACCATGGAGATATACACGCATGTCAGCAATAGAGAGCTTATAAAAATAAGAAGTCCGTTAGAGTTATATAGTAAAGAAACATACTATATCGGAGGTGATGAAAATAAGGAGTAAAGAAAAACACCAAAATGGAATGATATACGAACAAAGGTCTGATATAATGGAGTTAAGCGACATGACAGGGCCCTAGATGTCAAGAGGTGAAAAAGATGTATAAAGTCGCATTAGTTCAGAATCAATCTGAGATGTCTCATTATGGATATGCAGATGCTAGGCCAATTCTTGAAGAATTTGGTTATAAGCCTATATTGTATACTGCACAAAATATCGATGAATTAACTACAGATTTATTAAGGCAGAAATTTGATGCTATTATTTTCGCTTCGAATGCTTTGAATGATAAAACAATAAGAGAGAATGTTTTATCAGATAAGTTTGTAAAAACTTTTGGGCGTTTCCTTAAAAAAGGAAATGGATGTTTAGTTCTTCATCAATTAAGAATGGCACAAGAAAGAATATCTTTAAAATTTTTGCCCAATCCGCTTAATGTGATTACTCCTGAAGTTAGAAAAGAAAAAGAAAAAGCATCTGACGGGGAATTCTATTTAACAGCAATAGGTAAACAACATGCCTGCTTTCTTTATCCTTATTCGGTAGACATAAATAATGTCAAACAACGATGTTTAAACTTTAAGAGTCTGAAAGGACTATATTGGCATTATTGGAAAAAAATTAATGAATCTGATTGGAACGTCCTTTTGTATGACAAAGATGAGAATAATCTTAATAGGCCATTAATAATATCTTCTAAGGAATTTGAATCGTTTAGGATTGTAATTTCTTCTTTAACCTTAGATTGGCAAAAACAGAAGAGGGTGTTACAAAATATTTTGAATTATGTAGTGGAAGGCAAACATGATACTGCGATACTAAAAGATACTCGAAACACAAGTGCAGGTTTTGAATATCTTATTGAATCTTTAAAGTCCATAAAATATCCGTTTAGAATTTACGATGTGAATCAAAATTTAAACGAACTAAAAAGAAATATAAAAAATTCGATTCATACAATCATTGTTCTGGATCCATATGTTAATGAGGAAAAGATTGATTTAAAAATGGGAAATGTTATAAAAAAATATGTGAATGGCGGCAAAATAAAACTAATAAAACTAACACAAGATACTGATCTGAAAATATTTTATATCGCCGGAAGAGAAAAGTTTGCCCTCAGAATTCTGCACAATATGGAAATTAAAGTACAAAATGAATTAGCTGATGGTTATCTTGATGGTAGTTTTTGGAGTACAGTTGAGTCACTTCAAATTTTAAATGATATGATTTCCTACCTTAGATCCGAGTATGACTCAGATATGCTAAGAAAAGTAATTGAAATATCTAATCCACATGATAGATATGGGTCATATGACGAAGTTTTTGGTGTTAGCTGTGCATTGTTGTGGTTAAGGGCAAAATATCTTGGTATACAACATCCAGATACACAAAGGACACTTCAATGGATTCGGAATGCATTAAACGAATATGAAGATCGAGAAAAAGTACTCGCATACCACACTCTTTTAGACATAAATATAATTACAGAGTCTGAAAAAGGCACTTTAAAAAGGCTATTGTTATCTCAACAAGACAAATTGGATAGGCTCAGTGAAATAGATTTAATTGTTTATTTAAAAGCGTCAATAAAAATAAATGTAATTGATGTTATCGTCCCTATAATTAGATCACTTAGTTCTACTCAGAATAATGGATATTGGGTCGACTTAGAGACGACAGCTACAGCTACCGTTGCACTTATAGATTCTTTAAAGTTACTACAAAAACGCAATCCTAGTGCTTATGTTAAGATAAGAAAGGAATTAGAAAGCATGATTTTCAAAAGTATTATATATATACAAAATAGTATTGAAAGATTGTCCGAAGATACACCCTATCCATGGGATAATAAAGCAAGCACTAGTTTAAAATGCATTCAAGCATGGTTAAAGTTTGAAGAAATGATAGATCTGCCCATTAACGAAATAATCGATGTTCTGAAAAGCTATTCTGGATTGGAAAAGGCAAAATCATCTACCAAAATATCTCTTACGATATTAAATGATTTAAGAAATCAAAACAATAGATTAACTCACCAGTATAGTGGAATCTTGTCAAAAATGAAAAAGTATAAAAGAAGTCAAAAGTTAAATCTTTATTTAACCGTTGCATTCCTTTCTAGCGCTTACGTATTGTTGTCCATCACGATATATTCTCTTATACGCGGTGCTTCGATATCTGTAGGTGAAGTTATAAAAGGAGCTTTCATCTACGCATGGCCTTTTCATCTGGCTTTTCTAACTTTAATATTTAGTCTATTTGGAATTTTAATTGCGTGGAAGCGGCGAAGTGATGGAGGTGCATGAAATGCCAGAAGAGAATTTTCATAGGTTTAAACCCATTATTTCAGACACAGTTAAAATTAAAGGTAATGGTCTGCTAGAGGTGGGACCATTTACAGTAATAGAAGACTATGTTCTGATAGATACTAGTAGAGGCAACCCTGATTCAGGCATTTCAATAGGAAAACGGTCTAAAATAAAGCGTGGTGTAGTTTTAAGGACATATGATGGATATATAAAAATTGGTGATCGTGTATCTATTGGTGAATATTCAATAATTGCAGGACATGGTGGGGTAGAAATAGGTGATTATACTATGATCGCAGGACATGCATATATCTCTGCAGCAAATCATATATATCTAGATGATGGGGTAATGAGGTTCCAGGGGGAAACGGCAAAAGGTATATATATAGGCAAAAATGTATGGATAGGCGGTAGTGTCATGATTACTGACGGTCTAAGAATCGGAGACGGTTGCGTTATTGGGGCTGGTGCAGTAGTGACTGAAGATTTGCCTTCCAATACAATTTGTATTGGAGTCCCGTGCAAACCTATTAAAAAAAGAGAAAAATCCATCTGGGAAGGAAATAATATGGTTGGAGGTAGTTAAAATGAAATACGCAATAGTGAATTGTGATCTCTACTCTGGAGAAAGGGTGTTGTACGATAAAGCCATTGTGGTGAATGAAGACAAGATAGAAGCCATAATAGATATAGACAAAATTCCAAAATCGCTTGAAATCTTAGATTTGGAAGGATTGAACATTGCCCCAGGTTTCATAGATCTTCAGGTTAATGGGGGTGGAGGATGTCTTTTTAACGACAACCCCACAAAAGAGTGTCTTGCTAAAATATTTGAGGGACATAAACGATATGGTACAACAAATTTCCTGCCAACATTGTTTACTGTAAGCACTAAAAAAATGCTTCAAGGGATAGATGCTGTGAACTCATGTGTTCTAAATAATAAATATGGAGTCTTAGGATTGCATATAGAGGGACCTTATATAAACGAGGCGAAGGCTGGCGTTCATGATAAGAAATATATTAGACCAGCGTCGTTTGATGAAATTACTACTTTAGTAAAAAACGGAAAAGGCATTATAAAAATATTTACTGTAGCCCCAGAAGTCGTCAATAAAGAATATGTTGAATTTTTAATAGAGAATAACATTATTGTTTCAGCTGGCCATACAAATGCCTCTTATGAGGAGGCAAAAAGCTCGTTCAAATGGGGTATATCCAAAGTAACACATCTGTTTAATGCGATGTCACAATTTGGAAGTAGAACTCCAGGTGTTGTTGGGGCAGCATTGGATTCTCCCAACGTTTGGGCTGGTATTATTGTAGACGGTTTTCATGTACATTTTGGCTCCGTAAGAATCGCAAAAAAGATAAAAGGGAATAAATTAGTATTGGTAACTGATGCTATGCCTCCCGTCGGATCTAAAATTAAAAAGTTCAAACTCGGCGATTTAAAAGTTATATATAATGATGGCAAATGTACTACAGAGGAAGGAGTACTAGCTGGTTCTGCCTTAAACATGGCTACAGCCGTGCGTAATTGTGTTCAGAAGGTCGATATACCCTTAGATGAAGCTTTAAGAATGGCATCCACCTATCCAGCCGAATTATTGGGTATGAATTACAAACTAGGTAAGATTAAACCTGGATATTTTGCGAATATGGTAATTTTTAACAATCAGTTATATGTGGAAGGTGTCATTATAAATGGTAAGTATGAAACTTTTTGAACAATACATTTCTAAAAAATCTTGTGTTTACATATAATCTAGAGAGAGTTCTGTCACACTTCGCTACTTTCGTGGTTTGCTCTTCGGGTCGCCTAACCGGCGGACATGGGGTTAAGGGTCTTGCAGACCCTAACCCAAATTCAGCTTCGCCGAACTTCCCATATCCCCAAACCATTATCCTTCCCTCACTCCACCCTCCTCACCCTCACCACCGGCAGCACCGCAATAAAGACCACCGCCACAACCGCAAGGGCCGCACCCACGCCGTAGACATCGGCAAGGAGGCCGATTACCGGGGCAAATACTGCGGTTATGATTGTTATCAACTGCGACTCCACGCTGAGGCCGGATGCCATGACCCTGCTGTCTATCGTATCGCTGATGTATCCCACATTGAGCGGCCGCCTCAGGTTCTGCATGGCGTAGAGGCCGATGAACGCCAGAACTGCAACGGGATACCAGCCGAGATATGCGGAGAGGCCGGAGATGAGCAGAAGTCCTCCCCCGAGAATGTATGTCAGGTTTATGCCCGCGGAAATATCGGAGAATCTCTTTGCAAAACCCCCCGCACTCCTCGATGCGAAGGATGTCAGCATGTATAGGAAGAAGTAGGTTACGCCCACGATTATGGCAATCCTCTGTTGGTCTGCGAGATACAGGAGAACGGGCAGCGCAATGGCCTGCGCCTTGAGGATGGGCTGCAGATACTCCTTTGAGGCCTTGAATATTCCCCCGAACACGGATGAGTTGAGAATGCCCCTTACCGCATCC
>JALTEL010000452.1:6005-6657 GCA_027073945.1 Caldifarciminota bacterium
CGATGCCATGAGAAAGAGTTCCAGAACATAGGGAACGATGGATGCAAGGAACACGATTCTGTAATTTCCGTAGTGGAAGACAAGGAGGATGGCAATCAGGGCGGATATGGCCGAGCCGAACTGCGATGCCGAGCGCGTGTGGCCGTAGTACTCCACCTTCATGTCCTCCATCCCCTTTATTTTCAGGTAGTCCAGAATCATGGCCTTGTGCGTACCGCTTCTGAACGCCTCCCCCGATGCGAAGAATACCATGGCCAGTGCGTAGAACCAGAAGCCGGGGAAAAGGTAGAAGATGAGAAATGAAACAAGATAGGAGGAGAAAGAGAGGAGCATGGATTTCCTTCTTCCGAACGAGTCCGCAATGAATCCGCTGGGAAGCTCGAAGACATTGACGGAAATCTCCCTTATGGAGTAGAGAAGGCCGATGGAAAGGAAGGAGAGGCCCGCATCCCTGAAAAACAGGATGATGAACGGGTCGAAAAACCTCAGGTTCTTCAGGAATCCGTATAGACGGAATTTCAGGTACATCCTGTCGCGGGGGATCTCCATGTGTGCCACATGTGCCACAATGCGTGCAGGTAAAAAAGGTTAATCCTACATCCCTTCCTCGATGTACTTCTCGACGAGCCGGCGGAGCATGGAAGAACTGAAC
>JALTEL010000453.1 GCA_027073945.1 Caldifarciminota bacterium
AAGATATTAATGAAAATCAAGAATTTCACAGTACTTTTATGCGTTTTATATTGCTTTCCGATGGTCGCATTTCAACGACTATCTCGCCTGTTGGAAGCCTCTTTATCACTTCTTTTTCTTCTATATCATCCATATTAAGTCTTCCTCTTATCAGCATCCTGTCACCTTTGTGTACTAAATAGGAAAATGGGTAATATAACAAGCTGTGCCTTGGCAGCAGCAAGAGTGTGATGTGCACATGCTTCCCGTTTATAAGAAAGTAGTCAGCTTCAAAGCCCACTACTCCTCCTATCCAGGTATAATGCTTTTTGGCCGGAGTGAAATAATTTTCAAGCATTTTTGCCGTATTTTTCATTATACGGGTGTTCTTTTTGTAACCCCAGTAAAAGCCGTATGATAGTACACCTGCTGTTACGAATAAGACGATTAATAGCCACATATGGGTTATATTATAACACAGAATACGTGTTACTTCAAACATATTACCCAAGTTACTGCTTGAAATCCGTGCAATCGTTTGAATGAACGGCCGTTTGGTAATACACTTAATAATACATGAAAATTTTTATTTCGGCAGGAGAACGCTCGGGAGATATGCATGGCGCTTCACTTGTTAAAGAATTGAAAAGTCTGTGTAATGCGGATTTTGTTGGCATAGGCGGAGAATTGCTGGCGGATGCGGGCGTGTCACTGCTGTTCTCCATGGATGAGTTATCGGTTATGGGGTTTGGAGAGGCATTATACACGCTCCCCAGGCTGTATGGAATAATGAAAAGCATTGTTTCAAAAGCAGAAAATATAGATGCGGCTATTTTCATAGATTACCCGGGATTCAACATTCAACTTGCCAGATATTTTAATAAACTCGGTATTAAGAATTTTTATTACATCATACCTCAGGTATGGGCATGGTGGAACTGGAGAGTAAGGTGGCTTAAAAAATATTTCACGCATCTTTTTGCAATTTATCCGTTTGAAGTGCCGTTTTTCAACGGATTTGGCATACCTGTGACCTATGTCGGAAATCCGCTTATTGATATTATAGAAAACGAAAAGCCCGGGAATATAAGCGTAGGAGATGGTAAAAAGGTTGTCGGCCTTTTGCCGGGTTCAAGAATGGGTGAGGTGAAGAGACTACTGCCCGTTATGATGGATATAAAAAGGAGATTGGAACGGAAAAGCCGAGATATTGTATTTTTGCTTTCCCTTGTGCCTGATATGGAATTTTCTGAACCCAACGTTATGGTCATGAAAGGTCGGGCAAGGGATATAATGAGAAAGGCGGATGTTGTTATAGTGGCATCCGGGACGGCAAGTGTTGAGGCGGCTTTGTTAGGTGTACCGCAAATTGTAGTTTATAACCTGTCTTATTTTTCTTATTTTATTGCTTCTCATCTTGCCAGCGTTAATCATGCCAGCCTTGTCAATATCATGCTTGGCAGAGAAATAGTGCCGGAATTTATTCAGCATATTCCGTCTGACAGGATATCGGATATTTGCTGGAACATTTTGACACAAAAAGAACAGGGCGAATATATGAGAGAAATGTATAAGCAACTCAGAGAGACTTTAAAAGGCGGAGCTGCGAAAAACGCAGCTCTCCACATTCAAAAGGAGGTATGCGATGGAAATGATTGATTACATAAGAAGTATGCCTGACCAGATTGAAAGCATGATTGAAATACAGGGCATAAAAATTCCCATTAAGCCGAGTAATATCATCTTTGCAGGCATGGGAGGATCTGCAATATCCGGGGAGTTTGCTCGTATTTTTTTGAATGACACATCTATGGAGAGTCATGTGATAAGAGACTATACCCTTCCAGCTTATGTAAATGCAAATACACTCGCTTTTATAACCAGCTATTCGGGTAATACAGAAGAAACACTATCTGCATACAGGGATGCAAAAGGCAAAGGCGCATATATCATTGCCATTACTTCAGGGGGAAAATTGTACGATATGGCCCGTGCTGATGAGTTTCCTGTTGTCAAGGTTCCTGTGGGGTATCCTCCTCGTGGTGCATTGGGTTTCCTTTTTACACCCATTGTAAAAATTCTTGCAGATAATGGTATAATGCCGGATAATGTCTTGCATGACCTATTGGGAGTTCCCGCTTTTCTCAGAGATGTAAAAAAGTCTCTTGAGTCAGAGGAAAGTATATCCAGAAAACTGGCTGCCAGGTTGTATCTTCGGATACCGCTTATTTATACTTCAAAAAATTTCGGAGCAGTCGGACAGAGATGGAGAACACAGATAAATGAAAATGCGAAGGCATTTGCCCATGCAATGGAATTCTCGGAAATGAATCACAATGAGATAGCGGGCATCATGCATCCGGAATCCATTTTGAAGCAGTTTTTTGCCGTATTCATAGATGATGGAAATATGCATGACAGAGTGGCTCTTCGTTACAAATTGACCGAGGATTTGATAAGGGATTCAATTATGGGTACAGCAAGCATAAAGGCAAAAGGGCAAAATACCATGCAGAGAATGTTTTATCTTGTTTATGTAGGTGATTATTTAAGTGTTTATCTTGCAGAGTATTACAAAGAAAATGCCGTTGAGATAGTCAGAATAAGCGAGTTAAAAAGGAGATTGTCACAATGAAAGTAGTGCTGCCTGTTGCCGGAAGGGGTACGAGGCTGAGACCTCACACACTGCTACATCCAAAGCCGTTGATTCATGTTGCGGGTAAACCCATAATAGCGCATATAACAGACAATTTACCTTTGGATATGGCTGACGAGCTTATACTTATTGTTGGCGAGGGGGGAGGTGAAATAGCAGATTTTGTAAGAGAATATACACAAAAAAAGGTAAACACGGTTGTTCAGAAAGAGCCGCTTGGGCTTGGGCATGCTATTTATCTTGCATCTTCCCTTTTCAAAGGTGAGCCCGTACTTATAATACTTGGAGATACCATAGTTGAAGCGGACATAAGGCAGAAAATTGCTGATAATGTGAGTTTCCTGGGTGTGAGGGAAGTCAGAGACCCCGAACGTTTTGGCATAGTTGTGCTCAACGAAAAAGGTGATATAAAAGAGGTTGAAGAAAAGCCAAAACATCCCAAAAGTAATCTTGCAATAGTCGGGCTTTACTTTGTAACTGACACGGATATGCTCAGCGAGGCATTGCGCCATGTGATTGAAAGCGGAACAAAGACACACGGAGAATATCAATTAACCGATGCAATTCAGCGCATGCTTGATGAGGGTTGGAGACCGAGGCCTTTGACAATAGATGGATGGTATGATTGCGGTAAAGTGGAAGCTTTGTTATCCACAAACAGGGTTATGCTTTCGAAAAGTAAAAGCATACCCAGGGCAGTCGGGGAATGCTATATTGTTCCGCCTGTTTTTCTGGAAGAAGATGCGGAAATCAGCAATTCGGTCGTTGGTCCGTATGTTTCTGTGGGAAAAGGCGTTAAGATTAAAAACTCCGTTATAAGAAATTCAATTGTTAACAGCGGGGCTCTTATCGAAAACATTGTGCTCAAAGATTCTTTAATAGGCTTTAACACGGTGATAAAGAGCAATTTTAAATCCCTTAATGTAGGGGACCATTCCGAACTTATTGAGCGTTAAAAGAATATGAGAAGATTAATTATTGTATCAAACAGGCTGCCCATAAGTGTATCAAAAAGGGGAGGCAAACTGAGCTTTAAGAAGAGTGCGGGGGGTGTCGCCACAGGGCTTGCTTCGTTTTACAGGGAATATGATAGTCTATGGGTAGGATGGCCGGGCATTGCTTCCGACAATTTGACCGTCGGAGAAAAGAAGGAAGTGGAAGAAAAGTTGTTAAAGGAGAATTGCGTTCCTATATTCTTATCGCAGAGAGAGATAGACAATTATTATCTCGGTTTTTGCAATAGAACGTTGTGGCCTCTTTTTCACTACTTCACACAGTATGCTGAATACAGCAAGAGTTTTTGGGTTTATTATAAAAGATCCAATCAGAATTTTTACAATGCCCTGCAAAAAATAGTAAGCAGACAGGACATAGTGTGGGTACATGATTACCATTTGATGCTGTTGCCCTCAATGCTGCGCAAGGCTCTCCCGGAGATCTCAATAGGATTTTTTCTTCACATACCTTTTCCGTCTTTTGAGGTATTCAGATTCCTGCCGCCCAGAAAAGAAATCCTTGAAGGTGTGCTTGGCGCCGATTTGATTGGATTCCATGATTATGATTATGTCAGACATTTTTTGAGCAGTATCAGAAGGATAGCCGCTCTTGAGAATACACTGGGGAATATAACGATTAATAATCGCCTTGTAAAGGCGGATGTTTTTCCCATGGGCATTGATTATGAGAGATTTTCCGGTGCATCCTCCATAAGGCAGGTGAGAAGAAGCATTGATAGGTTTTTAAAGCAATTTGAGGGCATGAAAATCATACTTTCAGTAGATAGACTGGATTATACAAAGGGCATTATTCAAAGACTGCTTGCCTATGAGTTGTTTTTGAAAAAATTTCCCGAGTACACCGGTAAGGTCGTGCTTATACTGGTGGCAGTGCCTTCAAGAACGGCAATGGAGCATTACAGAACGCTGAAGAGGTCTGTTGACGAGCTTGTGGGAAGAATAAACGGAGAATTCAGTACAATGGATTGGACACCTGTTGTATACCTATATCGTTTTCTTTCTTTTGAAAGGTTGAATGCCATGTACAGAGCCTCTGACATCGCACTTATAACACCTCTTCGCGATGGGATGAATCTCATAGCCAAAGAATTCATTGCTTCAAGAGACAACGGAGACGGAGTGCTTATACTGAGTGAAATGGCCGGCGCCGCAAAGGAACTCGGGGAGGCCTTAATCATAAATCCCAATAATATTGACGAAATGGCCGCAGCCATAAAGCTTGCCCTGAGCATGCCGCAAGCAGAACAGCTAAAAAGAAATAGAATCATGCAGGAAAGACTCAAAAGATATAATGTGGGTAGATGGGCAAGGGATTTTCTTGACAGGCTCTTATGGGTTAAGAAGAGACAGCAGGAAGCGGTTGCAAGGGCGTTTAACAGGAATTTGAAAAAGCTTCTGTTTGCAAACTACAAAGGCAGTAAGAGGCGTTTGATTTTCCTTGATTATGACGGTACACTTGTCCCGTTTGCAACTGATATAAAGAGTGTAAGACCTGATAAGGAGCTTTTGAGCATTTTACAGCATTTGGCTGAAGATACACGTAATGAAATAGTTGTTACGAGCGGCAGAGACAGAAAAACACTGGAAAATTGGCTTGGCAAAATCAGACTATCTTTTATAGCTGAACATGGTGTATGGCTTAAGAGGCACTCTGAGGAATGGAAGATGACAGAGGCACTTTCAGGTGATTGGAAATCTGAGATAATGCCCATTCTGGAATTTTACACTGACAGGACTCCGGGTGCAAAGATTGAAGAAAAGGATTTCTCACTTGTATGGCATTACAGAGGTGCGGACCCTGACCTTGCCGAGGTGAGAGCCACTGAACTCAGAGAGTCCTTGATTAATCTTGTTGCAAACCTGGACCTTGAAGTGCTCACGGGTAACAAGGTTATAGAAATTAAAAACCCGGGGGTTGATAAGGGTAAGGCCATAACAAAATGGCTTTTGGAAAACAAACCGGATTTTATACTGGCAATCGGAGATGATTGGACTGACGAAGAAATGTTTAAGGCCCTTCCTGACTGGGCATATTCAATAAAGGTGAGGGGCGGCATTTCAAGTGCAAGGTTTAGCATAGAGTCGTATGCAAAAGTTCGCATATTGTTAAAAGAATTGGGAGGCCTGTCATGAAATACATTAAATTATTCTCTATTATGCTGGCATTTGCCATTATTGGTTGTGCCAGAAGCAGTCACACTCTGACTCTTGCTGTGGGCGGAGCGCCTTATGAGATGGATTACTGGGTGTCCCTGATTAAAAAATTTGAAGATAGTACTCACATCAAAGTGACTATACTGCGCCAGCCTACAAATACAGACCAGAGGCGTCAGGGCCTTGTAACCCCACTCCGCGCACATAAGGGCGATCCGGATGTTTTTTTAATGGACATTGCATGGATATCTCAATTCGCATCCTCGGATTGGCTTTTACCCCTTGACAATTATGCTAAAGAGGATAGTTTTGACATAGGTAAATTCATAACCCCTGTTGTAAATCAGGTTGACATATATAATGGGAAATTGATAGCCCTTCCTGTCTATGTGGACGGTGGTGTGCTTTATTACAGAAAAGACCTGCTTTCCAGGTATGGGTGTGAGGTTCCAGACACCTGGAATGAGCTTCTCAAATGTGCTCTATATGTGCAAAAGCAAGAACGGAAACATAATCCGAATTTCTACGGTTTTGTATGGCAGGGGGCTCAGTACGAAGGCCTTATTTGCGATTTTCTTGAATTTGCCGTATCAAACGGATGTAGTATATCGGACAGCGGACATATCACCGTTGATAAACCTCAGTGTATAGGTGCACTTGGTTTTATGATGGATCTTATACAGAGATATAAAGTCTCTCCGCCCAATACATATACGGAAATGAAAGAAGAAGAGGCAAGATTGTATTTTGAGAACGGGAATGCCCTTTTTGAGCGTAATTGGCCTTATGCGTATGCACTTCACGAGAGAAAGGGCTCGCCTGTGAGCGGTAAAGTGGGTATAGCCGT
>JALTEL010000454.1 GCA_027073945.1 Caldifarciminota bacterium
CCCCTCTTTAGGTATTCCCTGTGGAAAATAAATACCTTATTATTCCTTGAAATCCCTATTAAAAATATACTTACCTAAATTGAGCGATTCTTTTATCACAATTAAAAATAAGAATTTTTTCTAATTGTGTCAAGACAAAAAGCGCATTTTTTTAATTATATATCTTTTTTTGATAGAAATTTTGCCAAAATTATATGTTCCTAATGGTATTTTAAGCAGACTCCACCTTTGATACGGTTTTTCTGATTCCTATTCCTTTCAGGTAAAAGAAAGTTCTTATGCAGTAGGGATTACAGGAGGGCTATTGCATTTTATCCATAGTGTAGAGATATTTATCTTTTCCCATACTGTCTCCGTTACCTTCATTATAATTTCTCCTCCACTATGCACAATCTTCGCCGCAAAATCTATAAGTACTCTCCTGAATGTATTCGCATAACTCTTTACATTGATTATCCCTTCCCCTACATCCCGCTTGAATGCTTCATATAGAAAAAATGCAACAACCATTGTATAGTAAAATGCTGAATTGGATTCAAATCTCTTAAATGGCATTCTCTCCGTCCCAAACTCCTTTAATGCCCTGTTTACTAATTCATCACTCCCCCTCTGATGATATGTCTCTATGATGGTTTCTGTATTAAAATAGTCTTCCTTCCCTGCTTTAACAAATATTCCTCTTAAACCTTCATCAACCCCAAGATTTGTATATATTATTGTATCTGGACGGGCAAATTCAAAAAGCATTTGTTTCTCCTCATTACAAGAAGGCTTAAGGTATATGGCACGCCTCTCTCTATCCCATGTCCCCCTCTTATCCATAAATTCTGTATATTCCCAAATGTTATCTTTATTTGAATATCTGCCAAATCTTTCTTCTGGAAATTTCTCTATCCGCCCTTTTATATCATCATATATCTTCCCTCCACATATATAACCTATTTCCAGAGATTCAAATGCCTTAAAATTTACCTGGTCAAAAAATCCACTATCCATCCTTATAATGATGGGAACATCCTTTTTATATTTATTCCGTATCTTCTTTACAATATGTCCTACCATCTTCATTACTGTATTACCATAATTGCTGTGTTTCTTTCCTCCCCTGAATACCGCATCAATAATATATCCCTTCCAGTTTAATTGAAGAGGTTGGAAACCTTTCACCTTCCTGTATGTGGGTTGAACACCCTCCCTCTTTACAGCATCATTGTTCTCCATTACTGTCGTATCTATCCCCAACTTAATTATATCGGGTCTCTCTACCTCCAAACGCCATATAAATAGTTCTTGCAAAAACCTACGAAATAACCATATACGCACATATGAAAATGAATTGAAAAATCTCTTGATACTATGGGAGGAAACCATTGATTCTTTATCATTCTCTATAATCTCTGTGTATCCCTTGTCTTTTGATAAAGTGTCAAACCGAGTTAAATGTATCTCTGTCCCATCAACAAAAAAGGCAATAAGTTGTTTGAATATATTGCCAATTGCAACCCCTTTCCTGCTCTTCCTCATCCTCCCAAAAAACTTCTCAATAATGGAATATATACCTATCCCTGAAAGATAACGAATGAAAAGGGCAAGACCTCCTCTACCTGTAAGTGTATCTTTTGTTTTCTCTATCCTTGTAATTTTTTGCTTGCATATTCTATCTTTCTTTGTTATCTTTGTTAGTCGAGTAGACATTTTAACCTCCTTGTTTGAAGTTTTATTTGCTGTATTATACACATATATTTCTTCAATTCAAGGAGGTTTTTTTATAAAAATGTCTCACCTATTGGGTGAAACCAACTTTCTTATCCTTCCTTTTGAATCTATCTGAAAAATAGGGTTTAGACTAATTGCCCCTTTCAAATAAAATAAGAATCGCTCAGATTAGGTTTTAGAAAAAATAGGAAATACAGGGGAGATTAAGAGAGGGTG
>JALTEL010000455.1 GCA_027073945.1 Caldifarciminota bacterium
CTTAGTTTGATCATAAGCAATGGCAATCATAAAACCACCTGTTCCAAAAGCACCTATTGCACTGCAAACTCCGGTAGCCAAATCAATACTATATAAAGTATCTGAAGAAGCGGCATAAACAGTTGATTTTGTATTTGGATTATATGCGATACCATGTAAACTGGGCGCGCTATAAGTGGTATCAACTGTTTGGGTTCCGTCTTTAAGGATTGTCCAAATATTTTTATGCCCATTTCCACCGTATTCAAAAGCTTTCATTAAAGTATCTATAAATGTTATAGCAGAATAGAAGTCGGTACAAGATTCAGCTGATAAAGTTGTAAAAGTGCCGGGATCTTTCATATTAAAAGATACTACATTTTTATCTGAATTATCGTCAGCATATACTGTTTTATCCAAGTCAAGCGCCAAAGTAGTGGCAGATATAGAATCATTAGATGTGTCTTCGTCAGTGGCTAATGCAGTATAAACTTGAATATTATAAGTTGTCCCCGCTGTAGGTGTCCACGAATCAAAAGTAACAGTTTCTTCCGCAGATGAAGCGAGAGCTGTAACTGTTTTTGTAGATGACCAACGACTATTTATAGTCATTGTAACATCAAACGTTTCAGTATTAATACCAACATTTTTTACAACTGCTTGAGGAGCAAAAGCACCTGCATTGCAAGCAGGATTTATAGATTGACTTTTTACAGATACATCATGTTGATAATGTTCTTTTACTTGTATATTATCTACGAATAAATCCGAACCATATCCTGAGATAGCTTCAAACTTTATCGTTATATTAGAACCAAAAGAAGAAAGGTCTATAAGACCCGAATTTACAAAGCTTCCGGGTGCTATGCTACCTGCGCCGTCATGCGAATCCAATCTTGACTGTCCTTTACCCCAAACATTAGTCCAATTTGCACCATTATCATCCGATACCCAAACAATAAGGGAGTCGTTCGGATAAGAGCTGTCGTACTTATGTGACCAATCAAAATCCAAACTCGGTTTTGTAAGAGAGGATACATCATAGGTAGGAGATGTCATAATATCGGTAGAACCACTTGTTTGATTCCAGAAATCAGCTTCAGCACACTGAACAGATTTAGCTGCCGAATATTGTCGCCAACTGTCTGTTCCGCCTGTTAAATCCCAGCAGGTAGGTGGCCAAGTTGAAAAATCTTGTGTACTTGGGAAAGATGTAATATTTACACATACAGTAGTAAATGTAGAAAGTGGTGCCCAGTCACTATAAGTTCCTCCACCACAATCGGCTCTTACATACCAATCATAAGTAGTACTTGCGGAAAGTCCCGTGAGTGTATAAGGATTATTTGATGCATTAACCGTTGTTCCGGTTCCTTGTGTAAATCCTGTAGTACCGTATTCTATTTGCCAAGCTGTTGCAGTTCCGTTCTCTGTCCAACCTAAATCCGCACTGGTTGTAGTAATATTACTTTCAGCTTGAGCTGAAGGTTGTGGACAAGATGGTGCAGCTGTTACATTTATCGTGTAGTCGGCTACTTCACCCCATGAATTTGAGCCACAAGATACGGGATTGCTAGAATAATTAATTCTTAGACGCATTCTTGTATTGCCTAAAGTTGCACCGGTAGGAACGGTTATCGTGCCTGTGAATGTATCCGGTCCACCGGATAAAGCCAAAGAATCACCGGCATCATAAAAACTTTCATTTTGATTCCAGTCAATCCAAACGGTACAATGGTCTCCACTATAAGAAGCACCATTATTTACAGTTATTCCATAAGAAACTGTTCGTTGTAAATCTGTAGATGTTGTAGTTCTATCTTCATAACTAGTACCATTTGAAGAATAATTTTCGTTAATCGTATTAAGTTCTAGATGTGAGATATACTCATCCTCTGTACCACCATCTGCTGCACAATAAGCCCTCGTTGAATAGCTCTTGTGAATAACTA
>JALTEL010000456.1 GCA_027073945.1 Caldifarciminota bacterium
AAATGCAGGTGAGGCTAAAGAAAAGGATTTCTTAAAGGTTACAGGAGAAAAACTTGAAATAATTCCTTTAAAAAATCCCTACGCACTAAAAACAGGAGATTTTCTTCCCGTGAGAGTATTGTTTAAAGACCGTCCCGCAAGATTTTGCCATGTATATGCTACCTATATGGGATTTTCAACTGGAGATGATTTTGCTTATGCTACCTCAACTAATAGCAAAGGTATAGCAGAAATAAGACTTATTCATTGGGGACCCTGGTTAATAAAAGCAGAAATGATGTTACCTGCTCCAGATAACTTAAAAGATAAATGTGATAGTTTGCACTATACTTCAACTTTAACTTTTGAGGTGCCTTAAAAAGTGAGGGCTGTTTATGAGAAATTCGCAAATTCAGAAGAAGGTAAACTCCTTGACTGGATATTGATGAGGAATGGTATAAAGGGGATGAAGGAGAGATATATAAAATTCTTGAAGAAAAGGAGGTGATGGAAATGTGAAATATTGAAATCTTCTTTAAGGGAGCAACCTTAAAAAAGGAGCCATTAAATTTGGTTTGGATAATAAGAATACTGACCGGACAACCGGAAGTGAAAAATTAAAAGGAGAAAAAATGAAAAAATCTAGGTTTGTCTGGTTAGCATTTGCAACTTTAATTGCAATCTGGTTCTCAGGTTTGGTTTTTGCTCAGGAAAAGCCTCTTGAATTGGAAAAGCTTGTTGTTACAGCCACAAAGCAGGAGAAATTAGCAAAAGATGTTCCCGCAACAGTCACTGTGATTACAAAAGGAGAGATTGAAAAATCAGGCGCCAGAACTTTACCTGAGATTCTTAAGACAATCCCGGGAATAACTGTCTATGACTATTATGGAGCAGGAGTGGGAGCAAGTATAGTAATGAGAGGACATTATCATGTAGGTCATTCCTTTGGGTATGTCCTGGTCTTAGTGGATGGTATGCCTATGGTTACCCCTGCTTCAGGTAATTTCTGGTTTGACATGGTTCCTCTAAGCAATATTGAGAGAATAGAAGTAGTTATGGGTCCGGGTTCTGCTCTCTGGGGTGGAAATGCAGTTGGAGGGACCATAAACATCATTACAAAAAAACCATCTCCTAAACCTCAGGCTAATATTGATATAAGATATGGCACATGGGGGATGAAACACGCTTCTTTCTACGGACAGGTAATGGGGACTGAAGCGTGGAAGAAAGACTTAAGCCTTGCAATATCTGCTGAGTCCAAAGAGGGAGATGGATGGAGAGACCATTCTGCATATGGCCTGAGAAATTACTGGATTAAGATAGCCAAGAACTTAAAAGATTACGATGCAAAGGTTGGTTTAAGTATTTCCTCGGCTACAAAGCACCAGGAATATGCGGGAAAGATAAACGAGGAGATGTGGAAAGAGAATAAATTGAGGAATGTATGGGAAGAGAAAAAAACCAAGGTCTGGGATGAGACTCAGGGTAAATATGTTTATAAGACAGGGTACTATAAGCACACCTATGGAAATTACCGAGAGGATTATCAGAAACTTGGTTTTGAAAAAGGGCTTGAAATAGGAAAGATTAAGGGACAACTTCATCACAACTATAAAGAGTATGAGATATTCCATCCTCCTTTTTACTACAACAAAATCTTGAGTTGGGGGGGAGAGATGCAATATGAGTTTGGGATAGGTCCTCATTCCCTCATTTTAGGAACAGATTATCAGTCTGCTAAGATGAGGCAGAATGTGGTAGATGTTGATATCTGTTTTGAACCTATATGGGACCCTGCCAAAAAGAGATATAGAAGGCATACTGAGACTAACATTAAGAAACCTGCTTTCTATATCCAGGATTCCTGGGAAATAGCAAGGAAATGGGAGTTAATCTTGGGAACTCGCTTTGATAGGGCAGAGTTTGATAATGATGGCTGGAAATATAAGTAC
>JALTEL010000457.1 GCA_027073945.1 Caldifarciminota bacterium
GTTTTATATACTATATGGATAGTACAGGTCTTAAAATAATAAGAAACTTAGGAGAAATCAATACCGGTGACCCATTGGAATTGAACAGATTTTTGCGAATTGCCAGTACCTTATGTCCTGCGAAAAAAACAGGTCTTGTACTTTATGGCCATGCATCCGGGTGGGAACGTAAAAAATTCGGCAGTGATTGGTCTTCTTCGGATGCAATTTTACCATGGCGGGGCGATTGGCACAGGGCTTTCGGAACATTTAAATTTAATTTTATACTTTTTGATGCATGTCTTGAAAATAACATTGAAAATATATATGAATTGAGGAATAACACACGGTATATTTTAGGCTCCGAAACGCTTGTCCCTGCATCTGCATTTGACTATGACAGTGTGCTTTTGGTATTCTACAGGAATTATACGCTTAATACAGTTGACATATTAAATAATATAGCAAATCAGTATATTGATAGGTTCAGCAGGGAAGATTATCCTGTAAGTATCTCATTAATAGATATGTCTAAAATGGACTCTTTTATAGTATCAATAAAGAGAAACATTGAAAGCATTTCAAGAGGACAAATTACACGGGCAAGACAGGACTGTCAGGGTATCGGGATATTTAATCCCTATGTCAATCCGAATAACTCAAGTCTTATTGACGTTTTTGATTTTCTCTCTAAAATTTCTTTGAATTTTGCATACAATCCCGTGGTATTCAATTATTATACGCATCATTTCAGGACACTTGGCGGGCTTTCAGTGTATTTCCCCGAGGAGGTTTCGGACTTTTATGCTAAACTGTTAGAGTATGACAAACTTGAATTTGCCATTGATACAAAATGGCCTGTTTTAATATCCGGATATTTTGCGGATAATTTATATGCACTGTGCAGTATTGGCACATGGGAAAAAGATAATGTGCTTTACATGAGGCAGGAAACACTTTCCCTGCCCTCGGCCCTCGGCCTTATTGTTGTTGACAGCAGTTCCAGCATTAATCCGATTGATTTTAACAGGCATGCAGACACGGTTAAATTCAAATGCAGCAGTGGTATGATTGAGGTTGTTTTCACTGCCAGCTCACCTGGCATTATCAGCATAAGGGCATTACAATGCGGGTATACCACAAATATTTTGGTGGGACCTGCAGATTCCGGGCTTGAATTTGTGCTTCCCTGTGCAGACAGTATTTCAGTTACAATGGATTCGGGAATATCCGTAACTGCAATAAAGGACTGCGGAGCGTATGCAACACCACTGCCTGTTTATTATCAATCAACTGTCTATATGCAAAAAGGCAATATGTATTACCCGTGCATACTCGGTAAGGACGGAATTGTTGTCGGCAGAGGGCCTTTTAAAGGAAAATACACATATGACAATAATTTTGTTTTGAAAATGCCTTCCCGTGCCTTTGATATTTTGGGCAGAAAAATTAAAGGGGCATTCCGGACACCTGCACATTCCATTGTATTCTCCGGGCATAAGAAATATATATTCGTGAAAAATTAGCCTTTGCTTGACATTACATGCTCTGAGTGTTAAAATATATAATAATAAAAGGAGGTGGCCTATGAGCCGTTATTGTAAAATTGTGATTGCTTTTGCTGTATTAATGCTTCCTGTTGTCGTTTTTGCACAGGATGCCATGTGGACAAAAACTTATGGTGGGAGTTATACCGATGAAGCCTATTCAATAGCCCCCACGCAGGACAACGGGTATATTCTTGCAGGTTATACCACATCCTATGGAGCCGGGAGTGAAGATGTCTATGTGATAAAAACGGACGATAGCGGCAGTACGCAGTGGACAAAAACATTTGGAGCAGGGTATTATGACTTTGGCACAAAGGTTATTCAGACGCAGGACGGAGGCTATGCAGTGGCAGGGTATGCATGGTTCTCAAGGCAGTATGATTTTTATCTTGTCAGGTTAAATCCTCAGGGAGATAGCCTGTGGACAAGAGCCTTCGGAGGCAGTGCCTATGATGTTGCACGCTCTGTTATACAAACGCAGGATGGAGGTTTTCTGCTCGCAGGTTACACTACCTCTACGGGTTCCGGAGGCAAGGATGTAATGCTCGTAAAAACGGATGCTAACGGTGACAGCCTGTGGGCAAAGGTATACGGCGGTACAAATGATGACGAAGCTTATGCCGTGGCCCAGACACTGGATAACGGTTATATTGTGGCAGGTTATACAAAATCTTCGGGAGTGGGCGGAGAAGATGTTTTGTTATTGAAACTAAACAGCAGCGGTGATAGTGTATGGGCAAAAACATTGGGCGGTATGTCGGATGATTGTGCAAACGATTTAAAAGTAACCTACGATAATGGATATGTTATTGCGGGGTATACAGCATCGTTTGGTGCGGGCAATTTTGATATGCTGCTTATCAAAACGGATTCTGCAGGAAACATGCAGGGTATGTGGGCATTCGGAGGAGGCTCGGATGATGAAGCGCAGTCCGTTGTACAGACACCTGATAGTAATTTTGTGCTTGCCGGTTTTACAAATTCACAGGGGGCAGGCAGTTACGATATGTATATTCTGAAATCCGATGCACAGGGGAATGCCCTGTGGCAAAATACATTCGGGGGTAACGACCACTGATAGGGCTTATGCTGTTTGCCAGTCCCCTGACGGAAGTTTTGGTGTTGCAGGATATACAAGGTCCGAAGGTGCGGGCAATGAAGATGTGTTCCTCGTTAAAACAGACCCGAGGCCTGCTGTATTTCACCTTATCTCGCCACAGAACGGCTCCTATATATCGGACCAGCGTCCTTCGTTTTTATGGCATGGCTCTTACGACCCTGACGGCTTGAAGAATTACTATGTTTATATTGACAATAGTTTGAGAGACAGCCTTACAGATACTGTATGGGGTTGCAATTTTGACATTACTGAGGGGTATCACAACTGGTATA
The DNA here is from genome assembly GCA_027073945.1 of Caldifarciminota bacterium. The sequence continues at coordinate 2,922 of JALTEL010000457.1, forward strand.
TTATTGCAACGGACAATTTTGGCAATAACAGACAGTCCGAGGAGACATATCTGCTTGGTGTTGATATTACGCCGCCCAATATTGACTCTACAACGCATTTGAATAACACAACACAAATGGGGCCTTTTGAGGTAAAGACCCGGGTAAGGGATAATTTTGCAGGTGTTGACTCTGTTTTGCTTTTCTATAAGAGGCAGGAAGATGCTGGATTTTCTTACAGGATTATGCATCAATCAGGTAATTATTTCACCGATTCGATTCCTGCTGTGGGCAGTGCGGATGATACGGTCTCGTACTATATCTATGCAGTTGACAGGTCAAATCCGGGGAACAATACCACAGACCCTGCAGGTTCGCCCTCTGCCGCATATACATTTGTGGCGGGTGCATCACAGGTTGGTGAAAAAAGCGCGGATGTCCGCTCTATGTCTTTTTCCTTAAAACAGCTTTCAAGCAAAACTATTCGTGTAAGGTTTTGCATGCCGAAGCCGGGGAGAATCAGCCTTAAGATTTTTGATGTCTCGGGAAGATTTGAGATATGCCCTGTTGATGGTATATATAAAAAAGGTGAGCATACAACCTATTTCAGATTAAACAAGAGCGGTTTGTACTTCTACAGGCTGAGCGCACCATTTGGTAAAAAAAGCGGTTGTTTTTGGGCTATAGAATAGGTTTTACTTGACATAGTGTGAAGTTTGCCTTAAAATCTTTAACTATAACAGGAGGTTGCTTATGTTTATATTATATATGATGCTGAGCCTTATCCCTGTGCACAAATCCGGAAGATTAATAGTGCAGGTGAAAAAGGGAGAGAAAACACAGTTTATAAAGTTTGTTGCACCACTGGATGCGGAGAGCGTAAAGCCTTTATTCGTTGCGACTCCAAGGAGCAATATCAAACTTATGAAGGAACTCGGAATGGATAGATTTTACATCGTTGATTTCAGAGATAAGAAGGAAAAAAGCTTAAAACATATGAAAGATGTCTTGAACAGTAGCGGCATTGTTGAAACCTGTGAGTATGATTATGCTAAAATACCCATGTATGTGCCGAACGACGAATATTTCAGCAGGCAATGGCATCTAACAAAGATTGACGTTACTCATGCATGGGATCTGGCAAGGGGTAGTAAAAGTGTGAGAATTGTTATTGATGATACAGGAGTTGATTGGCATCACAATGACCTTTTACCCAATATGTGGCAGAATCTCGGAGAGGATGCCGACCATGACGGACATGTTGTGGAACTTGTCGGAGGCGTATGGCAGTTCGACCCGGGTGATGTTAATGGCGTAGATGATGATGGAGATGGACTTGTAGATGATTTTGTCGGCTGGAATTTTTACAACAACAATAATGACCCCGAACCCAGCAGAAGCAACAGCGAAAATACACATGGCACACACTGCGCCGGCATAGCAAGTGCAGCAACTGACAATACTGTGGGAATTGCATCCACGGCTTTTTCCTGTGCTATTGTAGGTAGCCGTTCTTACTGGATTTCCAACAGCTCAAGTGCACTGCAATGGGCCGGTGATATGGGGTTTGATGTATTCAGCATGAGCTGGGGAGACTCAGTTAATTTGTCTTATCTGCAAAGTGCTATTCAATACGCTGATTCACTGGGTGTCCTTCTGATTGCAGCAGCCGGAAACGATGCTTCTTCGGATTCCACTGTAAACTGGCCTGCTGCTTACTCGGAGGTGATGGCTGTTGCGGCTACTAACAATTATGACCAGCACACATATTATACGAATTATGGTACATGGGTTGATATAGCAGCGCCCGGTGGAGATTACCAGGTTGACCCGATGATATACTCAACAATATGGGATAGCGCCTATGATTATATGCAGGGTACTTCTATGGCAACGCCTCTTGTCTCTTCTCTGGCCGGACTTGTCAAATCCGTTGATACAACTTTGACCAATGACAGTGTTCGCTCGATAATAGAGGCTACAGCCGATTCTATTAATGACACATATTATCTTGCCGGTGAACTGGGTGCCGGAAGGATAAATGCCTACAGGGCGGTGAGGGAAGTTGCCAGAAATAAAATGTCATATCTGGATATAGACAATTACCAGATCAGCGATGGGAATAATAACAGACCGGAGCCCGGGGAGATATGCAATATCTTACTAACTCTTGTTGATTCTGCCGGGTGGCAGAGTGCCAATGGTGTATCGGTCACCATAAGTACTAATGATACGAGTATCCAGATAAAAGACTCTACGGCTTCTTACGGCACAATTATGAGTGGTGCTTCTTCCACAAATATCGGTGATGCATTGAGCTTTCAGGTGAGTGATAGTATTATTCCGCATTTTGTCTCTGTTGTTGTTTCTTATACAGCTACTCCATCCACAGTATTTAATGAGGATACCATCCAATTTCTTGTTGGCCAGCCGTATATACTCATAGTTGATGATTCACACAGCAGTGGTACGTTGCTTGGTTACTATACGGATGACCTTGATTCCATCGGGTTCGTATATGATATATGGAATACAGAGACAGATGGTGTTCCCTCTCTTTCCGGTATAATGGGACTTACCACGCATAGAGCCGTTTTTTGGTTTACAGGACAGGACACTCTGCCAATATCCAATGAGGCAAAGGATTCTATCACAGCAGCCATGGATGCAGGGACAGACTTTTTGATAACGAGCCAGAACTTGAGCGACAAATGGAGCGGGGATGCTTTTTATTCCACCTATTTGCATGCCTCATTTGTGAATGGTAATGCCAATCAAACATTTGTGGCAGGGACACCGGGAGACTATGTTGGAGATTCACTTTCATTGGCAATATTGGGCGCAGGCGGAGCAAACAATTCCAATTCCGAAGATCAGATAGATGCACTATCTGGGGCGGATATTTGCTTTAGTTATGGCTCTGACGGCAGCGCCGGTGGTGCTGGTATAAAATATAACAGTGGAACCTACAAAGTTGTTTATCTCGGATTTCCTCTTGAAGCCGTCAATGACCAGGTTACAGGAAAGAACACACGAGCAGATGTTATGGCAAGAGTTCTATCATGGTTTGGAATACCGCTTACATCTGTTCGGGAAAGTAACAATGCTTCTGGAGCATATAAGCTGTATCAGAAAGATGTTATGCTTTCAGGCAATATGCTTTCATTAACCTTGCCTTCTTGCAGTACAGGTATGTTCAGGTTGTATAATATTCAGGGTCAATTGATAAGAGAGGGTAAAATAAATAATAGACATCTGGATATCGATTTGTCCAATACGGGGAAAGGTATTTACTTTGCCTTTATAAAACAGAGAAACTCAAAATTTAGAGTGAGGTTAATCAAAACAAAATAGCACAATTGCTTGACTGTTCATGGAATATGGGTTAAAATTTTACCACAAAAGGAGGTAGATATGGTAAATGTAGTAGTAAGTATCCTCCTGGCAATGCCAGTAGGAAAAGTACATAAAGTACTGCCGAAATACGGTGACTATATAATGAATAATAACGGCTCAAAGATAGCCGTTGCGGATGCAGATACAATTGGAGTGACAGCAAGTGAGGGAGACGGATGGAGAGTATATCTCATGCCACAGCACAAGAATATTGTTGCTATTTCACCTGATACGCTTGTTGCACTGTGGGAGCCTGCAAGCGGCGATGCCAATGAGTATTTCCTTGGAGCAAAGGCTGCATACTCCTTTGACGGTGGAGCAACTTGGTCACAGTATGA
>JALTEL010000458.1 GCA_027073945.1 Caldifarciminota bacterium
TTCAGAATAACCTCTTGACACTAACAGAAGGGCTATGGATGTAGCAAGCACAGCACCACCCTGAAATCCTCCACCAGGAGTTAAATGGCCATGTATAATAATATAAATCCCGAAAGTGATTATAAAGGGTATTCCAAAATTTGTTACCGTATTGACAATCTTTGACATTTCTTTCATTGCCTCCACCTCCTGAATACCAGTACAACGCCGGTAACAGCCGTAAATAAAACAGTTGCTTCCCCGATTGTATCAAAACCCCTGTAATCAAAAACGATACTTGTAACAATATTATTATTCCCGGTTTCATTCTGCCCGTTGTTCGTATAATAATCATCCATATCGGTTTGATTTGGTTCTCCGAAATCCCTCATCCCACCGTTATATACGGATACAATTAGGAAGCCCAGTATTGCAAGAAGTGCCAATCCACCCAATATTTTATTCATATTTCCCCCTCCGTTCTTTCTGTTCTTTTAATCGCAAGAATATATATTGCAGTGGTTAATCCGGCACCGATGCCTGCTTCCGCTATGGCCACATCCGGCGCTTCCAGAATATAAAATTCCAGTGAGAGAAGAAGACTCATGGAAGCAAGAGAAACCGTTGCCACAAGTAAATCCCTTGTTTTTATTGCATACAATGCTGAGCTTATAATCAATAATAAAAGCACTATCTGTCCGATATCAAGTATACTTATTTGCATTTTTATTCCTCCTCTCCTTTATTATAATACTCTTCCAGCTGATCAATTATGGCCCCATAGGGCTTAACACCACTTCTATGTGCGGCGCGGGCAATGGCATGGGCACCAGTAGAATTGGTAAACATGAGAGCTGCTACGGCTACAAATGTGTGGAAAAAGACATTAACATACACTCCTTTCCCTGTATCGTACCACAAAATAAACATATAAACCATTACAGCGAAGGCCAGGAATATTGACCCGAAAGTCGTGCATTTTGTTGCCGCATGCATTCTGGTATATACATCCGGAAAGCGGTGCAATCCTATAACGCCGAGGAAATTGAATATTATGGCTATTGCGATGAATATGTAAATTATCATTTCCGGTATCATATTCCCCCCTCCAGATATTTTGCTATATAAAGTGTTCCGACATAGGCCAGCAGGGCATAAACAACGGCAACATCGATAAATATATACTCCATACTTGCGACAGCATAAGCAATCATCGAGGCCACTACAAAAGTATTCATGGTGTCAAGCGCTACAACCCTATCGGCAGGTGTAGGTCCAAGGGCAAGCCGTATAATAGATAATATTGATATTATTATTAATATAACAAGTACCCACTGAAATATATCCGTCATATCGTTCATTCTGCAAACCTCCCCATCCATCTTACAAAAGGACCGCAAATAATTTCACAGGCCGGCTTTGCCGTACCCTTTTTCATATTTTTTTCGCATGTTGGTGAAACATCAATCCAATGAATAAATAAATCATTTGTCTTTTTATCTATATCAACAGTTAAAGTTCCAGGTGTAAGTGTAATGGAATTTGCCAGCATAGTTATACCCATATCTGTTTTCAATCCAGGTTTTATACGTATTATTCCGGGGTTTATCTTTCCGGTTATTACCCGGGTGGCTACATCTATGTTTGCCTTTACCATTTCCCATAAAAGAACAAACAGGTATACAAAAAACAATCCTATTCTCCGAGGAGATAATCCCCTATAATCGTCGTTTTTGAAAAACAATTTTCCCGTAAAAATTCCCACGAGTATTCCAACTATTAAAGATAGAATAATCTCTTCAGCGCTCCATAAACCTATATTTCCAGATCCCACAGTCAGCACTAAGTAGAATAGTGCTGCCGCAAGTGCAGTTCCTATTATTGCAAGCATTTTGCAGTCCTCCTCAACCTTTCATTTGTAAAACGCTATATATAGTTTTCGCAATAA
>JALTEL010000459.1 GCA_027073945.1 Caldifarciminota bacterium
GTGCTTAACCAGCCAGGATGCCATCCCCACAAATCAAGATTACCAAAAGGTCTTAATGGTTCATATTCAATCTTTAAACTTTTCAAGTGCTTATTCTTCTTGCAAACCACCACTGGCTTTGCATAGACAAAATCATTTTTACTGCTACTAAGTAGTAAAGGAGTACTACAACTTTCATTTAAATAGTTAAAAGTCAAATCAGGATACTCTCCCTTCTTTCCATTCAAAACAAACATAGCTGATTTTTCAGCACCTTTAATATCTTTAATAGTTATCCCACTGGTTGTATTTAAAGTTGGTAGTCCAACAGGTGTGCTATCTAAATTCAAAACAATATTAAAATCTTGATCTGGAGTTAAAGAATAATATGCTAAATGTGCATTCATCCAACCAAATATGAATAATATCGGAAGTAAAGTATAAAGTGTGGATTTCATAGAATGCTTACTATATTCCATGTTTTTAGCCATAAGGACTTTCTGCTTCTTCATCATCTGTGCAGGTTTGTCTTTAAGTTTTTTCAATTCTCCTTGAATCTTCTTGGTCTCGAGCTTTAACTCCTTCATCTTCTCTTGATTAGTAGCATATTTATAGATAATAGTAACTATAATCGTAATGAGAAAAGAAAGAAATAAGATAGTAAAAACAGGGCTCCATTTCATAAGAGGTAAAAACAAAGGATTCATGACTGGATCTAATAATGATGTTCTAATCATTGTTCCATAAACTTCCGCATCATTGGATTCATATCCATTGCATGCTGTTTGGCTATCTCTTCATATAGCCGATAGATAATCATAACACTTAACAATATACCGGTTCCCCTTCCAAATGCACCTGTCAGATCTGCAATCCCAGCTAAAAAACCCACGGATAAAGCACCCATAATTGTTAAAGGCCAAATATATCTGTTTAACATTCTTTCCAAAACTCTTCTATCCTTTCTAAAACCAGGAACCTGCAATCCAGAAGACATGATCTTTTCAGCTTGGCTTCTTGCATCCATACCAGAAGTCTGAACCCAAAATATTGAGAATAAAACTGAACCGCCCATCATGAATAACAGATAAACAAGGCTTTGCCCCAATAAAATAGGAGTTACAGATTTAGTTAATATAGCTTCAAGTAAAGGTTTCAGAGTAAACCATTGCGTAATTGCAGTAAATGTGGCATTATGAAGAAGAGTCGCCATCAATCTTACATTTGCCAGCAATGCTGCCACTAAAATGACAGGAATATTACTGGTATAAATAAAAGCCAAAGGCCACCTTACACCATGCCCCCTCACTTGACCATATGCAAGTGGTATTTCTACTTTCATTGCCTGGAAATATACTGCAATTCCAAACACAAATATTGTTGCTAAAAGTTTAGCAGTTGCGATTGTAGCAGTTTTTAATCCCTCCACTCCCATTGGAAGTGCTTTAAAGATGATTGGTATTGCACCAATTGGCATGTCTGGATTAGAAGCACTTGGCAACCAAGAGATAATTTGGGTTATTGCTTGCTGACTTACTCCGGCAACAATAAATAAACTAACTCCCTGGCCAAAACCCCATTTACTGACGACTTCATCAAACAGCATAATGATAAAACCGCCTAACATTAATTGAATAATTAATATCCATGGATTTACACCTGGTCTTGGACTCAAACCGCCCATCATAACATAGATAACAGCTTCAAAAATAACAAAACCAACAGTCAATAATTTTTGTAAACTTGTGAATGCAGATTTCCCTTCTTTTGTATTTAAATCATACCTTATTAATTTTGCACCCTGCAATAACTGCAAAACAATAGATGCAGTTACAATTGGACCAATACCTAAGGATAATAAAGAACCAAACTTAGCACCCAAAACAGTTGCTAAAAATTCAAATTGGCTTAAGGCCTGTGAACCCAAACCATACAATGGCACCATT
>JALTEL010000460.1 GCA_027073945.1 Caldifarciminota bacterium
TCCAATTCCATTACGAATTCGCTGCCCTCAACAGGTACAGGCCTTGGCCTTCCGCTGCTGTCCTGCTCTGATAGTTCCATCTTTATTAATTCAACACCTGTTAGCCAGCCCTGATCATCTCCTACGAATTTAATAGGGTTAACAAGCTCTTTGAAAATTATCCCCTCTTCTCTTGCATGCTCTACCTCTTCGTTTCTTGCGGGGGAAAATTCCATTGTTCTTCTGTAGATTATATAAACTTCTTCAGCTCCAAGCCTCAAAGCAGTTCTTGCAGCATCCATAGCAACGTTTCCAGAGCCTATGACTCCAACCTTTTTACCTACAGAAATAGGAGTATCCCATTCAGGGAATAGGTATGATTTCATAAGGTTTGATCTAATCAAAAACTCGTTCGCTGAATAAACACCATTTAGCTTCTCACCTTCAATACCCATAAACTGAGGAGCTCCAGCACCTGTTCCCAAGAAAATCGCATCATAGTTTTCCTTCAACTCATCAAAGCTGATGTTCTGCCCGACTGTAACATTGAGCTTTATCTCTACACCTATCTCTTCAAGGTAGTCTATTTCATGCTGGACTATGTCTTTCGGAAGCCTGAAGTTTGGAATTCCATACACCAAAACTCCGCCCGGCTTATGCAGAGTTTCAAACATTGTAACCTTATATCCAAATTTTCTAAGCTCTGCAGCACATGCCAATCCGGCAGGTCCTGAACCGACAACAGCAACTTTCTTCTCTTTTGCTGTTGATATAGTATCTTCTGTTACATCGTGTTCTCTTCCCCAGTCAGCAACAAAGGCTTCCAATTTTCCTATATTGATAGGCTGCCCTGTCTTCACAAGAATACATACGCCTTCACACTGGTCTTCCTGAGGACAAACCCTTCCCGTACATGCAGGAAATGCATTGTCCTGTTTTGTCAAAAGATAGGATTCTGCAAATTTACCCTCTTTTATTAGTCTTATCATATCTTTTATTTTAATATTTACAGGACATCCTGCTTCACAGGTAGGATTTGGACACTGAATACAGCGCTGTGCCTCTGCCATTGCATCTTCTTCGCTGTACGCATAAGGTACTGAATTAAAATTGTGTATTCTTTCTTCAGCAGGTTGCTCCTTTACAGGAATTCTCGGTTTTACAGCCATTATTCACACCTCCCTAATTCTTTGCAGTGTTCCAAGGAAGCTTTCTCCATTTCTGTATACATTTTTGGTCTTCTCAATGCGGCTACCCAGTCTACTTTATGAGCATCAAACATTGGTCCGTCGATACATGCAAGCTGCATTTCTCCGTCAACAAATACACGACAAGCACCGCACATTCCTGATGCATCAACCATAATCTGCCTTACTGTAACTATTGTTGGTACATTATAATCCTTTGTCATTTCTCCCAGCTCTTTAAGGTTCGGCAGTGCGCCTCCGGCGAAGATCATATCTACCTTTTCTCCGCTTTCAAGCATATCTTCAAGCATATCTATATAATGACCTTCTTCTCCCATACTGCCGTCTTCTGTTGTCAAATGGAATTCGTCACATACAGGTTTTGCCCATACTTCTTCAGGATAAACATCAGCTGTTGTAGGAAATGTCTGGAAAGACGTTACGTGGTTTCCTGCTTCCTTTAAAGCTTTACTTATAGCATAATTTTCAGCATGTCCGCATACTAAATCGGATGCTACAACAACATTGCCGTAATTTTTAATATCCACAGGCTTGCCCATAGGACCTATAACGTTCTCAAATGTATCAAGCTCTTTGTAGAGCTCTCTTGATGTCTTGCCAAGTTTTTTAATAAACATAGCTATTTTGCCATCTTCGGCTTTCATTATGGACATAGGGATTCTCTCTCCCTGCGGTACAGTCATTAAAACGGTAAAATTGCCCGCCTTAAAGCGTTCTGCCACCAATGGAGCTTCTACT
>JALTEL010000461.1 GCA_027073945.1 Caldifarciminota bacterium
AGAAACTTTATTGTACATGAATACTTTGGGGTTGATGCTCAAATCGTATGGGATCTTACCACTCAGGAGTTGGATGAACTTGTTGAGCATATTAGAAAAATAGAAGGTAGTAAATAGATGATTGAATATTATCTCTATCACCGTATCACTAAAGCTGAGTGGTCTGATGAAAGAATTTGATTATAAACCTGATACCCAACTTACTGATGGGATTGATGAGTTTGTGAAATGGTATCAAGAGTTTTATGGAGTAGATAAATAAATGAAAGGTATCATTTTAGCAGGTGGCAGCGGTACAAGACTTTATCCCATTACAAAAGGTATCTCAAAACAATTGCTTCCCATTTATGACAAGCCGATGATCTACTATCCGTTATCGGTTCTAATGTTGGCTGGCATTAAAGATATTCTCATTATTTCCACACCTCAAGATCTTCCTCGATTTGAAGAACTTTTAGGGAATGGCGGTGAGCTTGGGATGCAGTTCAGCTATATCGCACAGCCCTCTCCAGATGGGCTGGCTCAGGCATTCATTCTTGGTGAAGAGTTCATAGGCAATGACAGTGTGGCACTGGTTCTTGGTGACAATATCTATTATGGACAGGGATTTACCCCCCTGCTTAAAAAAGCGGCATCACAAAAAAATGGGGCAACAATATTTGGTTATCAGGTCAAAGATCCCGAACGTTTCGGGGTGGTCGAATTTGATGAAAACAAAAAAGCAATCAGTATCGAGGAAAAACCTGCGTCTCCCAAATCCAATTTCGCTGTAACAGGACTCTATTTTTACGATAATGATGTGGTTGAGATTGCAAAAAATGTTAAACCTTCAGAGCGAGGTGAACTGGAAATTACTTCTGTAAACGAAGCATATTTAGACAGAGGCACATTGAATGTTGAGCTTCTTGGTCGTGGTTTTGCATGGCTTGACACCGGTACCCATGACTCTTTAATGGATGCAAGCCTTTTTGTCCAAACCATAGAACATAGACAAGGCTATAAGGTCGCCTGTATTGAAGAGATAGCGTTTAGGAATGGATGGATTGGCAAAGAGCAGCTTCTTAAACTGGCAGAACCTCTCAAAAAAACCGGCTATGGGCAATATATGATCGAAATATCAAAAGAGGTACAGTAATGAAAAGTATATTGGTTACAGGTGGTGCCGGATTCATTGGCAGTAACTTTGTTCCCTATTTTTTAGAGAAGTATGAAGCATACAAACTGATCAATCTCGACCTTTTAACCTATGCCGGTAATTTAGAGAATTTTAAAGAATGTGAAGACAATCCAAGATACAAGTTTATCAAGGGAGACGTCTGTAATCGTGAACTGGTTGAATTCATCTTTAAAGAGTATGATATTCAGGGTATAATCCACTTTGCAGCAGAGTCTCATGTAGACAACTCCATCAAGAATCCCGGAGTGTTCATCGAGACCAACGTCAACGGTACTTTTACTCTCATTGATGTAGCCTATAAACATTGGATGGACGGTCCTTTCAAATACAAATCACGTCATTCCGGACTTGATCCGGAATCCAAACCACGTTTTCACCATATCTCCACAGATGAAGTTTACGGTACCCTCAGTGATGACCCCAATGATCTTTTTACTGAAGAAACACCTTATGCGCCAAATTCTCCGTACTCCGCCTCCAAAGCATCAAGTGACATGATCGTACGAAGTTATCAGGAAACATACGGGCTCAATACGGTCATTACGAACTGTTCGAACAATTATGGTCCCAAGCAGCATGATGAAAAACTCATACCCACCATCATCAGAAAAGCTCTTGCCGGTGAATCCATCCCCATCTATGGTGACGGAAAGAATATCCGTGACTGGCTTTATGTGATTGACCACTGTAAAGGCATTGACCTTGTCTATCATACCGGTAAAGAAAAGAATATCTATAACATAGGTGGACGTAATGAAAGGACCAATCTTCAGATTGTAGATCGTATCTGCAAGATACTGGATGAAAAAATTCCATTTGTCACCCGTCATCCTGAACTTGTTTCAGGATCTGATAATTCTTACAGAAGTCTTGTGACGTTTGTGGAAGATCGTGCGGGGCATGACCGACGTTACGCTATCGACGCGAGTAAGATCGAAAAAGAGCTGGGCTGGAAGGCCGACGAGAATTTCGACACAGGGATAGTGAAGACCGTTGAATGGTATCTGGAGAAGTATAATGAGTAATTACGAATTGGTAAACTTCAAAACATTAGGAGACGAAAGAGGTTCTCTTATAGCCATAGAAGAGGGCTATAATGCTCCCTTTGACATTAAAAGAGTGTATTATATTTTCGATACGAAAGAGGGTGTGGAAAGAGGCTTTCATGCACATATCAATCTCAAGCAGATAGCCATTGTAGTAAAGGGGGCTTGTACTTTTGTCCTTGATGACGGAAGTGTACGAGAAGAAATCAGGCTTTATAATCCAAATCAGGGACTTTATATAGAAGGTCTTATCTGGAGAGAGATGAAAGACTTCACACCAGACTGTGTGTTGGTTGTCATCGCAAGTGAACATTACGATGAGATTGATTATATAAGAGATTATGATAAATTTTTGGAAGAAGTAACTCATGATTCATAAACTAGCAGATGTTCAATCAGATAGTATCGGAGCAGATACAAATATTTGGCAATTTTGCGTTGTTTTAAAAAATGCGATAATTGGGAATAATTGTAATATCAATGCACATGTATTTGTTGAAAACGATGTTTTTATTGGTAATAATGTAACAATCAAATCAGGTGTACAAATTTGGGATGGTATCACACTTGATGACAATGTGTTTATAGGACCAAATGTAACGTTTACAAATGATTTTACTCCAAGAAGCAAACAGTACCCAAATGAGTTTTTAAAAACTATTGTTAAAAAAGGCGCTTCTATTGGGGCAAATAGTACGATTATCGGTGGTATCTCCATAGGAGAGTATGCCATGATCGGTGCAGGAAGTGTGGTAACGAAAAATGTTGGTGTCCAAGAGCTATGGTATGGTAATCCGGCAAAACACAGAGGATATGTCTGTAAATGTGGACAGAAATGTAATGAATTACTTATATGTGCTGATTGTAGAGGAAAAAATAAATGATCCCATTTTTAGATTTAAAGGCTATAAATGCACAATATGCAGATGAACTGAAAGAAGCATGCACAAGAGTTATTGATAGCGGCTGGTATATTCAGGGAAAGGAATGTGAAGCCTTTGAACAGGAGTTTGCAGATTACTGTGGTACACAGTATTGTATCGGGGTAGCAAACGGGCTGGATGCATTGACCTTGATTCTAAGAGCGTATAAAGAGATGGGTGCTATGAAGGATGGAGATGAAGTGATCGTTCCTGCCAATACGTATATCGCATCCATCCTCGCTATCTCTGAAAATGGTTTGAAGCCTATACTTGTTGAACCAGATATTAAAACTTATAATATTGACCCAGCTCTCATTGAAGAAAAAATCACTTCAAAAACAAAAGCGATTATGGCGGTACATCTGTATGGTCAGGTAGCTGCCATGGATGAGATCAACACCATTGCAAAAAAACATAATCTGAAAGTCATAGAAGATTCTGCTCAGGCCCACGGTGCCAAATATAATAGTAAACGAATTGGTAACCTTGGTGATGCAAGTGGTTTCAGCTTTTATCCTGGGAAAAATCTTGGTGCTCTGGGTGATGGTGGTGCCGTAACAACGAATGATGGAGAATTGGCTGAAACCATAAGAGCACTTGGAAACTATGGAAGTCATAAAAAGTATGAGAATCTCTACAAGGGCATTAACAGTAGGTTAGATGAAATACAAGCAGCTATGCTCAGAGTGAAGTTAAGATATTTAGATGAAGAGACGCAGAAGCGAAGACAGATAGCCGACTACTATATCCAAAATATCAAAAATGAGAATGTGATCCTACCACAGACAGGTAATCAAGACGCTCATGTTTGGCACCTATTTGTAATCCGAACTAAAGAAAGAAAAAAATTACAAAATTATTTACTCGATAATAATATTCAAACACTTATTCATTATCCTTTAGCCCCACATAAGCAAAAAGCATATAAAGAGTGGAATGATGACAGATATCTTATTTCCGAACAAATTCATCTTGAAGTACTGAGTCTGCCAATTAGTCAAGTGCAAAAAGATAAAGATACAGAAAATATTGTTAAGGTTCTTAATGAATATAAATAATTTATTTTTGATAAATGCACTAACGTTCCTATTTTATTATGTATACAAATAGGGCATTGCTTTAATAATGAAAAAATCTTCGTACAAACATATCTTAAAAGTAACTTCTATTACAGGAGGAAGTCAAATTGCGGTTATACTTATCCGGCTACTTAGTTCCAAGTTTTTGGCTGTTATACTTGGGCCAACAGGTACAGGCTTTATAGGGCTTATACAGTCTACACTACAGGTTATAACTTCTTTTTTTTGTTTCGGGTTGACATTCAGCGCTGTTCGCAATATTGCAGAAGCCAGCAGTAAAGATGAAGGTAGGGTTGCCCTTGTCATTAAAAGTGCAAGATTTTGGTTAGTTGTTACAGGGATGCTTGGAACCATATTCACCTATTTCTCCGCTTCCTGGCTCAGTGAGATTACTTTTGGAACAGATGCATATACGGGAACATTTAGATGGCTGTCCATTTTAGTTTTATTAGCTCAAGTTACCAATGGTCAGCTTGCTATCCTTCAAGGACTGAGAAAGATAAAAGAGATGGCAAAGGCCAAAGTCATTGGTGCATTTCTAGGGTTGTTTGTTACCATTCCATTATATTATTTTTATGGACTTGATGTTGTTGTACTTGTTCTTATTTTACTGGCATTGTTGAATTTGTGGAGAAGTTGGTTTTATGCACATAAGATCAAACTTGTTCCTGTATCATTAACCAGAAAGAAAATATTATCAGAAGGGCATTCGCTTTTTTCATTAGGCATAGTGGGGATGCTCAACGGGTTGGGGATTGTGCTTTCGGCATACCTGGTAAGAACTATTATTCAAAACAATTCAGACTTAATGCATGTTGGTGTTTTTCAGGCAGCATGGGCGATCTCTGTAGGCTATCTTCAGCTTATTTTTAATGCGATGGCTTCTGATTACTTTCCAAGGTTGACACAATCTTTGGAAAAACCAGATCAAATCAATCGTATAATGGCAGAACAGGGGAATATAGCTCTTTGGTTAGGAGTTCCGCTGCTTGTTTTTTTGGCTGCCGGTAGTGATTATGTCATTCACATTCTTTATACTGCAGAGTACGGGGAAGCTGCAGGAGTTGTTACCTTGATGATGATTGGTATATATTTTAAACTCATTACATGGCCTATGGCCTTTTTATTACCTGCATACAATAAAAAAAGCCTATTTATAATGACCGAATTCTTATGGCAGTCTGTTTTTCTGTTAATTGTGTTTTTAGGCTGGCAATATTATGGTCTACCAATCATAGGTTATGCATTTTCTATGACTTACGGGCTTTATTTTCTTCTCATACTGCTTATAAAGAAGAACGTTTTTCCATCGATCAAGCTTGAAAAGGATTATATTTTTGAAGCTATTTTCGGTGCTTTTTTAGTTGGAGTAACAGTTTTGATTAAAGTAGTATATACGGGTGTATTTGAAAATTCAATACTGTTGGGTTTTGCGTTGCTTTCAATGATCTATTCAGGGCTTAAGTTGAAAAAAATATTTCTTAAAGAGGAGAGCAAATGAGAGAAGAACAACCACTTGTTACCATAGGAGTTCCATCCTTTAACCATGCAAGGTTTGTAACCGACACATTAAACTCGATCAAAAATCAGACCTATAATAATGTAGAGCTTATCATTAATGATGATGGATCAAATGATGGTTCGGATGTAGTTATCCAAAATTGGGTAACAGAAAATTCTGATATGAATATCATTTTAAATATATCCGAAACTAACAAAGGGCTTTGTGCGTCACTAAATTATATTTTATCAAAAGCGAAGGGAAAGTACATCGCATTTATTGCCTCGGACGATAAATATTTGCCTGATTTTGTTACCAACAGAGTAGCTTATCTTGAAGCGGCAGATGAAAGTGTTGGTTTGTGTTACTCGAAAACGTATTTGATAGATGAAAACAGTGCTGAACGCATTGGAGAGGAAGAACGAAAAGTATGGCCCCATGGATGGATATTTGAGGAATTATGTGGATTGTCGAATTCTTTTTGTAAACCGCTTACTTCTATGGCAAAACGTGAAGTTTATGAAACCGTTGGATTTTATGATGAATCATTAATGTTTGAAGATATTGATTTCTTTTTCAAGGTAGCAAAAAAGTATCAGATTCATTTTATTGATGCTGTTGATACGGAGTACAGGATTGTAGAGGGTTCTTTGGGATCTCATCTTGTAAAACCAAAAGGCTTGGAGTCTTTGTCAAAAATAATGCATAAAAATTTAGGTTTTTCTGATAATGCAGACTATTATCTTGCAAAAAGGCTCCGTAAAATCGGTATTAAAAAATTGGAATTAGGTATGGATTGCTTTAGAAATGATTTAATTACTTCCAATACTCTATTGAAAGATCCAATTGTCCGTATAATTCTTGTGGCTACAAAAGTGGGCATTAGTTATAAGTTTATAAA
>JALTEL010000462.1:0-10809 GCA_027073945.1 Caldifarciminota bacterium
GCCGGGGGGATGTGAACAGTTACCCGGCCAGTGGTAGCATTTTGAAGGGTTTCAGTGCGGATTAATAGGCAGAGGCCCTGATCTTGTGCATCAAGCGATGCTTCTGAAACCCTTCAAAATGCTACCACTGGCCGGAGGGAATGTGAACAGTTACACTCTCAGAGAGTAACTATTTACTGACACTTGCGTCAAAAAAATAGATATTCTCTGACTATGACCGGGAAATCTCCCTTGGATATAAAATCGTGGCTTTACATTAAACGAAGGAGTAAATTTAACTTATCTCCAAAATTTAAAAAAATCCCACTCATTATTCTCGTAAAAATGGGAAGAGTTAATCCTATACCTATAAGTCCTATAGCTATTTTTAGAGGAAATCCGACAATAAGTATGTTGATTTGGGGAACAGTTCTGGCAATTAACCCAAATCCAATACTTGTCATCAATAGTGCAGTGATAATTGGAGCACCTATCTTGACTGCAATGATAAAAATATCTTTTGAAATTTCCACAATTGACTGCATTAATTCTGGCGAAAAGTGGAAATCAAGCGGGGAGATAATTCTATAGCTCTCTGCAATAGCATACAAAAATACATGGTGCCCATCAACAGCAAGAAAAATTAAGATCGCAATGAGATACTGAAATTGAGCTATGATAGAAACT
This sequence comes from Caldifarciminota bacterium, assembly GCA_027073945.1. Next base: position 667 of record JALTEL010000462.1, read on the forward strand.
TGTTCACTTGTTATAGGATCAAACACATTTACAATAGCAAAACCCATTTGAAAACCTACAAGCTGCCCTGCTATCTGCACTCCAGCAAAAACCAATCTACCTGCAAAACCTATAATAATTCCAATAATAACTTCCCCCAGCATTCCAGATATTAATGAAAGAATCCCAAGACTTGGAAGATGAAATTTGATAAAAGGAAAAAGAAGAAATGCTATCATTAATGATAACCCACCTTTTATTCTAACAGGAACTGTTCTATTACCAAAGATCGGAATAGTGATCACTATAGCACTCGCTCTTAATAAAATAAATATAAATCTTTCTAGATCTTCAGCTGTTATTTGTGATATATTCATTTGAATTGAGATAATGTTACTTAAATTTAAGCGCTAATAGTGAACCCTTACCTAATATACATAGGTATAGAGGAAAAAAGTCTCTGTGTATAGCTAACCATAAGATTAATCATCCAAGGAAGAGCAATAATAAGAGCAATCATAACGGCTATTATTTTGGGAACAAATGTTAATGTCATTTCCTGAATCTGCGTCACGGCCTGAAATATACTGACAATAAGGCCAACTACAAGACCCACGATAAGCATGGGAGCAGAAAGCAATAGAGTAACTTTTATGGCTTCACCGGCTATCCCGATAATCAAATCGGTATTCACTATTTGCCCCTTTCATTTTTTCATTATATCTCTTTTAATAAAAGAGAAGTAACCGTTCACACCCCCTCCTGTTTGCAACCCTTCATGTCTCCGGCCAGCGGTGGCCTTTTGAAGGGTTTCAGCGCAGATTAATAGGCAGAGGCCCTGATTTTGTGCATCAAGCGATGCTTCTGAAACCCTTCAAAAGGCCACCGCTGGCCGGGGAGGAATGTGAACGGGTACAAAGAGAACTGTATCTTATCTTCAACTAAAACTCCTAACCAATGAACCAACTATTAAATACCATCCATCAGCCAACACAAAAAGAAGCAATTTGAATGGCAGGCTTATCATTACAGGTGGCAGCATCATCATCCCCATGGATAAAAGTACGCTGGCAACAACCATATCCAGTATCAAAAAAGGTAAATAAATCATAAAACCAATCTGAAAAGCTGTCTTTAATTCACTAATTATAAAAGCAGGTATTAATACTGGTAAAGTTATATCGTCTGGCGTCTTAGGTCTCTTCCCTCTTGAAATTTTTATAAATAAGGCAATATCCTTCTCTCTTGTCTGCCTTAACATAAATTTTTTCATGGCCTGCGCTGTCATGTCAAGGGCCTTTTTAGCCGATATCTGTTCATTGAAATATGGTTGCAGTGCCTGGTTATTCACCTTGTTCCAGACAGGCATCATAATAAAAAAGGTCAAAAAGAGAGATAATCCAATAATGATTTGGTTCGGGGGCATTTGCTGTGTGCCCAGAGCATGTCTTAGGAGAGAAAGAACTACAACGATTCGGGTAAATGACGTCAACATTATAAGTATTGACGGAGCAAGAGACAATACTGTAAGAATAAACAATAGCTGTAGAACTATTGCTATTTTATTAGGTCCATTAATACTATCATCAATAGTCAACTTTAATGGCGGAATAGAGAACGATTGACACCATGCAGCATCCACAAAAAAAAAGAACCCGGAAATTATTAATATACCTATAAGACATAACTTCCATTTATTTCCTAAGCGCTTATACATTTTCCCTTTCGTTCCTTTCCACAAAATGACTATGGGAAAATATTTTTGTCTTACAGCGCATTAAATAATCAGAAAAAAGGGGGGTTTTAGCCTCTTGCCGCTGGATACTTTTCAGTTGTTCAAGCGAGCTATGATCCACTATTTTTGTCAATAAAGATATCTGATTATTAGAGATACCAATCACCAAGATATCCCCCAATACATCGATGAGCATGATACTATTTTTGGGCCCTAGATACTGCGTAGACAAAATCTTCATTAATCCATCATTTATTCCTCCTGTTCTCTTCATAGCCTTTTTGAGCAAGTACATGCTTATGAGCATGATACCCAGCGTAATAGCAAGGGCCGATATGATCTTCAAAAAAAATGGGAATAGATTCGGTGAATTCATGATATATTAAATTATGATTATTTAAGTTTATTAATTCTCTCAGCAGTAGAGACAACATCCGTTAATCTAACTCCAAACTTTTCGTTAACTACGACCACTTCACCCCGAGCAATTAACCTGTCATTGACAAAAATATCCATTGGTTCTCCTGCAAGTTTCGTTAACTCTACAACTGAGCCCTGTCCTAACTGAAGAAGTTCACCTATCAACATCTTACCTCTACCCAGCTCAACAGTCACTGTAAGAGGGATATCTAAAATGAAGTCTAAATCTACTGAAGGCCCCTTCCTCTCACTTTTTTTTATGTCTTTAATCTTAACGCTACTGACCTCTTTTTTTGCAGTTGATTCCTTTGCCTTCTCAAGTTCATCCTGAACATCGTCCCAGCCAATATCTTCATCTGGTTTTGTGTCTTTAATCTTAACGCTACTGACCTCTTTTTTTGCAGTTGGCTGCTTTGCCTTCTCAAGTTCATCCTGAACATCATCCCAGCCAATATCTTCATCCGGTTTTGTGTCTTTTACTTCTTGAATTGAGTCATTCTTTTCCATATAGATATACCTTTTATGTAGCACCTAAATTAAGCGATTAGCTATTAGTTCAGTAACTTCTCAATAAGTCCTGGCAATACAGTGTTTCCCCTCACCCAAACCCTCTCCCTTGGGGGAGAGGGCAGGGTGAGGAGGGTGCTTCTTTTTCCAACATGCTCTCGCCCCTTGTTTTCTAAGGTTTTTGCAGCATAGGACCCTCCCTGTTCTCCTCCGCTGCGCTCCGGAGCCAGGGTTTCCAATGCTGCAAAAACCAAGAAAACTACAGGGCTAACGCAAATCGTTTCCAAAAGAAGCACCTTGTGATCGGTTACACCGAAGTTGCCAGGACTTATTGAGAAGGTAACCGTTCACACCCCCTCCTGTTGCAACCGCCCATGTCCCCGGCCAGCGGTAGCTTTTTTCAGGGTTTCAGTGCGGATTAATCGCAGAGTGCCCTGATCTTGTGCATCAAGCGATGCTCCTGAAACCCTGAAAAAAGCTACCGCTGGCCGGAAGGGAATGTGAACACTTACATTGAGAAGTTACAAGGCTAATAGCTAACTGCTCAATTTAGTTAGCAATAAATTGTGATATCGCTACTGCCTGGTTCCCCTTATATATGCCTGGTTGTCCCTTAAACTTAAGGACATTTTCTACATAGATATCCAGATCATCGGTGTAGCAATGATCCAATACAATCACATCTCCATCTTTCAAACCTAGAATATCCCTTCCAGTAAGTTCTGCTCTACCCAACTCAACGGTCAAGTCCACATTCGAATGCTTAAGCTCTTCCTTAAACTGATCCGCCCATTCTCTGTCAATCTCAAGTCCTTCGGTTTGATAACCTCCTAATAAAATCTCTCTGATTGGAGCTAGTGTTGAATAAGGTATGCAAAAAATCATCGTCCCTTGAGAAAATCCTATATCACATTCAAATCTCATGACAACTACAATATCGGTAGGCGCTACAATTTGTGCAAATTGAGGATTAGTTTCCGATTTTATATAGGTGATAGTAAGGTCCTTGATAGGCTTCCATACCTTCTCAAAATCAGAGAGCGCACTCAATACAATTCTATTTATGAGTTTATTCTCTATAGATGTAAAATCTCTTCCCTCAATTTTATAGTTTTCCTGTCCTGAACCGCCAAAAATGATATCAATCAGTGCAAAGACAACTTGTGATTCAAGAATAAAGAGGGCATTGCCTTTCAATGGTTCCATCTTAAATACATGCATACTCGTAGGTACAGGCACAGTCTTCATAAATTGTCCATACTTAGTTATATCTACGGAGAGGGTAGTTATATTGATAACCTTTTTTAACAATGACGAGATCGTTATACCGAATATCCTGGTAAATTTTTCACCTGTCATTTCCAGGGCCGGCATCCTTCCCCTTACGATTCTATCCTGGTTGGTTAGATTGTATGGCTGAACTGCTGAAGGATCAGAGATCTCCTCTTGTTCTGTTTCAATCTCTCCTCCTGATATCCCGTTTAAGAGAGCATCTATCTCTTCCTGTGATAATATCTGGGACATTTATGTCCTCCACCCGGATTTCATCAAACGATTCAAGGCTATTGAATAATAAATTCAGTAAAGTAAACCCTTGTAATTTGACCTTTGCTAAGATAGTTATTCAGGCGTAGGGCGATTTCATCCTTAAGGCGTTGTTTTCCTTCAAAAGTTGCTATATCTTTATATGTCTTTGAAGAAAGGAGGCCTAAAAGGCTATCCATTATTTCCGGCTTTAATGAATTTAATTCAGATATACAACCCTTATTAGACAATTCGAGTTGGATTGTGATCTTCAAATATCTTCCACCATTATCATCCATCAAATTTACAATAATGCTATTTATAGGCCAAAAGAGCTTTTTTGCCTTAACTGGTTGTTTGGCCTCTTCTTTAGGATGTGTGGAAAAGTGAGTCGTATAGTACCACCAGCCACCAAAAGCCGCGGCTCCTAAGGCTACAATTGCAAAGGCTATTACAATCCATTTCAGGAAAGAGAAACTTTTTTTTGAACCCTTTTCTATAGCAGTCTCTTTTTTGATCTCTTCTTCAGCCATTAATTTCCCTTATTAATCTTTTTTTAATGTCAAAATGATCTCTACTCTCCTATTGAGTTCTCTGTTATGGTCACTCACGTTTGGATAAATGGGCCTTGAATCACCGTAACCTACAGCAGAAAGCCTCTCAGGAGAAATATTGCCTTTAGAAATAAAATATTTAACAACGTTTACAGCACGGGCTACTGAAAGTTCCCAGTTGGAGGGAAAACGTTTAGTATCTATAGGGATATCATCTGTATGGCCCTCCACTCTTATTTGACAATCAGTCTTCTGTAAAATAGAACTCAATTTTTTAAGAGAAGGATAGTTTTTCTTTTCGATTTCAGCCATACCTGTCTTGAAGAACAACTTTTCTTTTAATCTAACAGAAACTCCTTCCTCCGTCACCTTTGCATGCATATTATCTATATTGTTTATATGCATAGTTAATCTTCTTTTTTTCTCCTCAAACCTTAAGTGCCGATTCTCTATGGGACGGATGAAGGGCTTGAAGACTCTGCTATCTTTTTTCTCAAAATTTAATATCCCAAAGGCATCATTTATTGCATAAACTGCATCCCTGACCTTGGCCACATCAAGTTTTGACATCGAAAGGAGCAAAACAAAAAAGGTAAGGAGCAAATTCATCATATCATTAAAAGTACACAGCCATTTACTCTCCTTATCGTCTGAATCTTTATAACGTTTCTTCAATCAACCCTCTTTTTTATGCAATTCAAAGTATATCTCAACTCTTCGATTTTTAATTCTGCCTTCAGGCGTACCATTTGATGCAATAGGATGATATTGACTAAATCCAATAGCAACCAATCTTTTTGCAGGAATTTTCTTTTTGAGAAGATACCGTAGGACATTTACGGCCCGAGCCGTTGATAATTCCCAATTTGATGGAAATTCAGGTGTATTGATTGGAATATTATCTGTATGTCCTTCAATCTTTATAAAAAACAAAGGATTTTTTAGAGCTATTGAAACTATTTGATCAAGATAAACCTTTGCCTTTCTTGTGATTGTAGCATCTCCTGATGCAAACAAGACATCAGCTCCAAAACTGATCTTAACTCCGCCCTGAATTCCTTTTATATTAACAGATTCACCTAATCCCCTTTTTTTATAATATCTCTTTAAAGACTGTATGACTGAAGAAATGGAGGCCCTATCAACTTCTGTAATACCTGATTCAGAGGGCAACGGACTATTACCTCCAATAAATACCGGATTTTCCATTATCAAATTAGATGATGAGGCCTTGTTATACTTTTTTGATAATCCCCCAAAGCCACGTCTAAAATTTGTCACTTTTCCACCTTCAATCGTTGAATAAGATACAAGCAAGGCAAAAAGGGCCACTAAAATTAGCGATAAAGAACAAAATATTAAGTCAGATCCACTATCGGATGATCCCTTTCTCCGGTCTTTTTTTTTAGGTGCCTGATTCACTTATCAAAAGATGACTTTCTTTCGTTGGGAGGTACAAAGGAATGAAGTTTCTGTTCTAACATCCTTGGATTGTCTCCCGACTGAATAGACAAGATACCCGTCATAATCAATTGTTTTATAGTGAGCTCTTGAGCACTTCGCGTCTTTAGCTTGCCAGCGATAGGAAGAAAAATTAGATTTGATAAAATAACGCCATAAAAGGTGGTGATAAGGGCCACTGCCATAGACGGGCCTATAGAACTTGGATCACTCATATTCATCAACATCTTTACTAATCCAATCAATGTGCCAGTCATTCCCATAGCTGGCGCAAAATTTCCCATAGTCGTAAATACTTCTGCTCCCAGTCTATGCCTCTCCTCAGTGTAATCAATCTCTGTATTAAGGAGTTCAGACAAACTACCTGGTTCAATACCATCTATCATTAATGTCATGCCTTTAATAAAAAAAGGATCCTTAATATCTTTCAATGTATTTTCTAAACCTAATATTCCTTCACGACGAGAAATTTTTGACATATCTACCAACATCTCTATAATCTTCCCAACCCTTACCTTCTTACTGAAAAATGCATTCCTTGCCACCCTTACTACCCCAAGGATATCCGATAGGGGATAATTAATTAAGGTAGCACCCAAAGTGCCACCCACAACAATCATGACAGATGGTAGATTTATGAATGCACCCAATCCACCACCGATACTCATTGCAATGATCACAAGGCCAAAAGCACTTACAATTCCTAAAAGTGTTGCTAAATCCATTTAATGAATTACCAAAGATTCAGAGTTCAGCCGTAAATTTGTAGATTACCCCTAATTATTTCATTCTTGATAAGAGCAAATAGTGTACCAATCACAGGGTGCTTCTTTCTCCAAGATACTCTCGTCCCTTGTTTTTTTTAAGTTTTTTGTAGTATGGGATGCTCCGGTTCCAGAGCGCAAATGCAAATCGTTTCCAGAAGAAGTACCCTGTAAGCGGTTATGAATTTTAATTGAGGACAAAAAAGGATTTCTTGACAAATCGTCACTAATTTGACGATCAGGAAAGATGCATTCAGTGAAACCCAGAGTTGGATATGGAACTCCCAGGACGTAACCGTTCACATTCCCCCGGCCAGCAGTAGCCTTTTGAAGGGTTTTAGAAGCATCGCTTGATGCACAAAATCAGACACTTTGCTCATTAATCCCTAACTTCTCAATAAGTCCTGGCAACTTCGATGTAACCGATCACAGGGTGCTTCTTTTGGAAACGATTTGCGTTAGCCCTGTAGTTTTCTTGGTTTTTGCAGCATTGGAAACCCTGGCTCCGGAGCACAGCGGAGGAGAACAGGGAGGGTCCTATGCTGCAAAAACCTTAGAAAACAAGGGGCGAGAGCATGTTGGAAAAGAAGCACCCTGTGATCGGTTACCAAAAAGAAGCCTCCACTTATTGAGAAGTTACATTAATCCGCACTGAAACCCTTCAAAATGCTACCGCTGGCCGGAGACATGGACGGTTGCAACAGGAGGGTGTGAACGGTTACTGCGGCTTCATTGAACTCTCCAGTTAATACACATTACCTTTTAATATTCATAAGTTCGGACAGCATTTGATCAGTAGTTGTAATGACCTTGGCGTTGGCTTGATATGCCTTTTGAGCAGTGATCATATTGATAAATTCTTTAGCAATATCGGTGTTCGACATCTCAAGAGAATTGGGATTAATCTTTCCCAATCCACCCGTCCCGGGTTTATTTACAAGTGCATTACCCGAACTCTCAGTAGCAGCAAACAGACTGGATCCTATCTTCTTTAATCCCAATGTATTTGTAAATTTTGCCAGTGCAATCTGCCCTATTTTTGTACTCTGCCCATTTGTAAAAAAACCATTAATGACACCATCAGTTCCAACCGAGATGCTCTGCAACTCACCCGAGGCCCAACCATCACTGACAAGAGACCTATTAACTGAAGGGCTGGCATACCCTGTCATCACCTCAGGAGTAAGCGACTTTGCTGTACTTCCATCTATAACCCATGTTATATTATTTGAACCGTCGCCAATAGTTGCTCCACTGGGGTTGGAAGCGGGTGTGCTCTGAAAGGTATTAAAATTTAAGACAGTATCTGCAGTCGGCGTTTTCAGACTTCCATCAGTGTTAAAGGTTATTGTTGCAGCAGCGGTATCAGATGCTATTCCATCCAGATAGGCCTGATATTGCCATTCACCTGCATTTGCGGTCTTTGTAAATTCCATCTTTAGGTTATGTGCACCTCCCAATGAATCATAAACCGTCTGTACTGAGACAAATTTTTGACCCTCGGCAGTATCCGAATTGAGGTTCGCGCCGATGGAAAACTCAGTAGTGGCTGATGGGGTCGACTGAAGGCCACTCAAAGAGATATCCCCAATTGTATTTGTGTTGACACCGTCTTGATATTGATATCCTTGAACTTTGTATCCATTTACATCCATCAGATATCCACCTTTACCTATATTAAGCATACCATCTCTGGTATAATAGGTGGCGCCATCGGAATTATTAACCATAAAAAAGCCCTCTCCATCTATTGCAAGATCAGTAGGACTCTGCGTGCTCTCGAAAGAACCCTGTCCGAACAGCGTAGGAACTGCATCTACCTTCACACCTCTTCCTACCTGCATTGTGCCTGAGCCTCCTGCAATACTTTGGCTTAAGATGTCGCCAAAGGCAACAGTCCCCGCCTTAAAACCTATTGTATTGACATTTGCTATATTATTGCCTATGACATCCATCTGCTTGGCACTGGCATTCAAGCCCGAGATCCCTGACCATAATGAACCTGTCATTTTTCATTACCCCCTTATTATTTCCATTACCTTGTCAATCCTGTAAGTCATTCACGGAAATCACATCTCCGAAAGAAATTTCCTGTCCGTTGATAGAAAGATAGGGAGAACCATTTTTAAAGGTAACTCCGCTTACTACGCCTGTTGTCATTGTATCAGCGCCGACATTATCACCATTAACATCAGTTGCAGATACAACGAAGGTGTAATCACCTTTTGAAACACCACTGCAATCCCACTTAACTGAATTCTTACCTTTTTTTTGATTTCCAAAGTCAAGGGTATCTACTAGATCTCCATTCTTATTATAGATCTTGACACTGACTTTTTTGGCATCCCCCGATAAATTGTAGACCAGATCAGTAGATGCACCTTCTGCTTTGATGACATTACCTTTTGCGCTAACCTGCTTGCCTATGAGATTTACTGACTGGGCACTGTTTACCGATGCCTGATAAAGATTCATGGTCTTTAGTTGATCGTTTATATTATCTAGCTGTTCAAGACTCGAGAATTGAGCAAGCTGGGCCGCAAAATCTTTCCCGTCTATAGGATTGAGAGGATCCTGGTTCTGCATTTGGGCCACCAGCATCTTAAAGAAGGCATCTTTGCCTATCTTATTTCCTTGCGTAAAATTCTGGGAATTATTATTTGTAACAGCTTCTATGCCAGTCATTTCATACGCCCCCTTGTATAATTTACCATGGAGATAAATTCACTGTAACCGTTCACACCCTCTCCTGTTGCAACCGTCCACGTCCCTGGTCAGCAGTAGCATTTTGAAGGGTTTCAGTGCGGATTAATACGCAGAGGCCCTGATCTTGTGCATCAGGCGATGCTCCTGAAACCCTTCAAAAGGCTACTGCTGGCCGGGGGGAATGTAAACAGTTACATTGCAACCGTCCACGTCCCTGGTCAGCAGTAGCATTTTGAAGGGTTTCAGTGCGGATTAATACGCAGAGGCCCTGATTTTGTGCATCAAGCGATGCTCCTGAAACCCTTCAAAAGGCTACTGCTGGCCGGGGGGAATGTAAACAGTTACATTGCAACCGTCCACGTCCCCGGTCAGCAGTAGCATTTTGAAGGGTTTCAGTGCGGATTAATACGCAGAGGCCCTGATTTTGTGCATCAAGCGATGCTCCTGAAACCCTTCAAAAGGCTACTGCTGGCCGGGGGGAATGTAAACAGTT
>JALTEL010000462.1:10909-11630 GCA_027073945.1 Caldifarciminota bacterium
ACAATTCACCTGATGCTCGCCATGCCGTAGGTAACAAATATCCAGCCATGAATATTTAGGATAAATCAAGCAAACAGACTAATACCTCCGTCTTTTTGTAATCCTAATCCCTTTCTCTCTAATATTGGTGAATCATGGCTCAAAAAGCTTTGTCCTTTTCTCTGGTCTTCTCTATTCTCTCCAGGGTTTCTATCCTCTCTAAACAATCCTCCATTCTGTCCAAATCCGTAACCAGTGTTGCCTAACTTTTCCTGAACAGATACATTAATATTATTTACAATAAGTCCCTGGCTGTGAAGAGCATCCTTTAGTTGTTCCATATTTGATTGTAAAATATGTCTGACATTGTCATTTTGCGTCTGCAAGATAACATGGACTTTATTATCCTTAACGAGTACATCCATATACAATCTACCCAAATGAGGTGGATGCAACCTAATCTTGACCCTTCCCAGCCCATTAGGTAGCTTTTTTCTTGCAGCCTTTACGATCTGTTGGATCAAAATCTGGGGATTAATATCGCTTCCATTAAGGGTTGCAGAGACATTACTTACAGAAATATTAGGCCGATGTTCCCCACCAGAAAAACTTTCATTAATTAATTTATCTAATGCTCGAATCTTCTTATGAAAAATCTCTATTCTGGGGTTACTTAACTCTTTCGTTCCGGCATCACTTAAACTTTTCTCTATCTCTGCTCCATTCTCCTTATGCACAACAG
>JALTEL010000462.1:11730-19000 GCA_027073945.1 Caldifarciminota bacterium
GCATCACTTAAACTTTTCTCTATCTCTGCTCCATTCTCCTTATGCACAACAGCTCCAGAGATGCATTTGAAATTCTTCTTCTCACTGCGACTCTTTGCAGAAATAGAAGGTGTGGCACTATCCCCTACATCAGATAATCCCTTGACGATCCCCCTTCTTTTAGTCCTCTTGACCTTCATATCTGACAGTCCAGAATCCTTTCTGATCTTATATATGATTTTTTCAATCTCTTTCTCATTAAAACCACAGCTCTTCAAAAAATGCACAAAGGCCTCCTTATTCTTATTGGAGCCATGAATACCCGATGGGGAAAACTCCCCTTTTTTACAACCTTCCTTGCCAGATAAATCCTTCTGTAAAGACAAAATACCTCCTCCAAAGGCCTTCTTATTATACCCTCCAATGAGTAGCATATTCCCTTTCAGCAAATTAAAAAATGCCATTGGATTCCCCAACAATCCAAACTGAGACCGTCTCTTTTCGATCTTGCCCTTTTGCAAATTCCCAGGTATGCCCAAAAGGTCGGCACCAGATTTTGAACCCAACAAATTAGACTGTATCATCTCGACTCCATATCCATATCCATGGCAATATCCAAATATAGAAGCAAAAGATATACCTTTTGCTAGGCCTCAAAAAATATATTTAATATCATATAGTTAAGAAAATAATAATGGAGGGAAATTTAAGATAGGGCAAATATTGCCTACCAATTTTTTCAGTAGATGAAGTCTATTTACTTTTTTTAGAAAGGCGATCAATATTGCTTATTTCTTTGGTTATTTCTACACCTTTTTCTGGATCTATATATCCCCATATTGCTCCTGCCTTACTGGTCCTCATATTCATGATTATAGCTGCAGCTGTTTTCTTATCCAATTTTTCCAGCATAGCACTTGCTTGAGCAGGAGGACTGGATTCATAAACTTTTGCTAATTTTTTATATCTTTCGTCATGTATCTCTTTAATCTGTTCAAAGATTCCACTTAATTTCTCTTGCAGTGCATGTAATTCAGTGAACTTAGACAATATTTCATCTTTCAGTGAATTAAGTCTCTTTTCTTCAGACTTCAAAGAAGTCTCGCGATCCTTAAGCTGCTTTTGTTTATTCAGTAGCGAAGAAATAAGCCCTCTTTGTTTTAATATATTCTCTTCAGATATATTACTATCAGATTTTTTTTTATTATATAAAGCTGGAGATTTCGCTGCTGCCTGATCTACTGATAAAAAATAATCAATAGCACCTAAACTCTTTATTGTTCCCACTACCGCAATAATCTTCGCAGAAAAGATAAAGAATATAAGAATTTCACAGGCGATTATCAATTTTTTCAATTTTCATGTTCCTTGCATATCTGGAAGTTGCCAACTCATCCAACTCTTTCCGTTCATTAGCAATCAAATCTATTCTATATTCTTTTAACATTTTTTCTCTTATCATTTCTAAAGTTTTTCTCTTCTTTATGGCATCAATAAGTTTTAATCTTTTCTCTTCTAATTCCCTCTCAATCTCAGAAATTAGCTCTTCATGATGTTCTTTCTTAATTTTTATATGTTTTATATACAAAAAATAGGCTGAAATATCTGCGGCATACAATTTTATCTCTTTCATAGAGTTTAATCTACAAACCAAATCTGAACTTTCTCTTTTCAGCTTTTTTAATATATCTTTTTCACAATTAAATTGCCTCATTGTATCTGCAAATTCAGATGCAATTCTCCCCTCTAACTGCTTTCTATAATTGAGGACTGATTGTAATCTAAAATTAAACATATCTGGTAACTACTCAGGTTATCAGGTTCATATAAACCCTCTAATTAAAGAGAGCAAACAGCTCTTCTTTGGCTTCTTCAAAACCAATTACTTCATTAATATCCTGCCTTAAAAAACTATTTACTTTATCTATCATTTTAATCGCATAGTCTATTCCCGGATTACTCCCTTCTACATATGCACCTATATTAATCAGATCCTCAGCTTCTCTGTAAGTTGCCACAATATTTAAAACATCATTTGCCTTCTTTTTATGCTCTTTATCTACAATATCAACCATGACCCTACTTATAGAGTTCAATACATCTATTGCAGGATAGTGATTTTTTGCAGCCATACCACGAGAAAGGGCTATGTGACCATCCAAAATTGACCGTGATGTATCTGCTATTGGTTCATTAAAATCATCGCCTTCCACCAATACTGTATACAGACCTGTGATACTACCCTTGTCTTCTATATTTCCTGCTCTCTCCAGCAATTTTGGCATCAGGCTAAAGACTGAAGGAGTATAACCCTTTGTAGTCGGAGGTTCCCCGACAAAAAGACCAATCTCTCTTTGGGCCATAGCAAACCTGGTCAGCGAATCTACCATAAGAAGGACATCCATACCCTGGTCCCTAAAATACTCTGCTATGGACGTTGCCACATAGGCCGCTCTCATCCTGAGCAAGGGATGGCTATCCGATGTTGCCACTACGACCACAGATCTGGCTAGTCCCTCTCTGCCCAGATTCTTCTCTATGAATTCACGAACTTCTCTCCCTCTCTCACCAACAAGTCCAATTACATTAATATCGGCATCTGTATTTTTGGCAATCATGCCAAGGAGAGAGCTTTTACCTACCCCAGAACCTGAAAATATACCCATCCTCTGACCTTTGCCGCAACTAAACAATCCATTTATTGCCCTGATCCCTAAATCCACTGGTTCCTTTATTCTAGCCCTTTTAAGAGGGTTGATAGGATCTGCATAGATAGGATATTCGTCCTCTAATCCTAAAGCTCCTCTATCATCAATAGGATTACCTAATCCATCTATGACTCTTCCTAAAAGGTCATGGCCAACTTTTATACCTGCTTTTTCACCTAAGGAGACAATTTTACACCCTGGTCCTATGCCCTCAAGACCTTCGAGGGGCATTAAAAGGACCTTATCCTTTCTAAATCCCATAACTTCTGCACTAATTGGCACGACGTCACCATTTGGATAAATCTGGCACGTCTTGCCTATAGAAGTTCCAGGATCATAGCCTTCTACTAAAAGGCCGATAACCTCACTTACCTTCCCGTAGACCTTAATAGGATCTAGCCCTTCTATTATCCTGTAATAGCTTTTAAAATCATACATCGTAACTATTCACATTCCCCCCCGGGCCAGTGGTAGATTTTGAAGGGTTTCAGTAGTATCGCTTGATGCACAAGATCAAGGCACTCTGCCTATTAATCCGCACTGAAACCCTTCAAAATGCTACCACTGGCCGGAGACATAAACGGTTGCAAAAGGAGGGGGTGTGAACGGTTACATCTGGGATTATGCTATCCTTCACTAGATAATCTCTCCTCAATTTTACTTAATTGCTGATCTAACCTGGCATCTATCCCCCCCGAATGTGTCTCTATTACAGCACCTCCCTGTCCAATTCCTTCATCTTTTTCAATAAGTATATTTTTCATATCACAAAAATTGTTAAAAAAGTTGGGTTTCGTTTCCATTATATAATTATAATCTTTAGGATTTAGGGTGATCTTGATATCTTTTTTGTCGCGTACACTTTTCATTGCATCTCTGACTACAGCCAGAATAATATCTTTACTAAGACTCACCTCTTTATGTATAACTTTTTTAGCTATCAAAAAAATAAGCTCAACTATATCCTTCTCGGAATTCTTAAAATATTCTTCTTTTAACCCTCTAAAATCCTTAGTTATCTTTGTAATAGACTCTAATACTGTAGAGATCTTTCTCTTTTCCTGATCTGTGCCTTCCTGTAGACCTTCCAAAAATCCTCTATCATAAGCTTTCTTTTCTGCAATTTTTATTTTTTTTTCTGCTTCCTTTCTTATTTGTGCAATTTCAGTTTCAACATCGTTATTCTCCTTAGAGATATCATCTTTTTCTGTCTGAAAATTTATCTTGATAAATTTTGGCTTCACTTTTTCTTTTGGATCCACCAAGTTAACATTTGGTGCCTTGATAATTCTACTAGACAAATTCATCTTTTTCAGTATCTCTTGTAATAGTTATTTTGCCTTCAGATTCTAATCTCTTTGCAGTCTCGATAATGTTTTTCTGAGATTCTTCTACTTGAGATAGTCTTATAGGAGGCATAATTTCTATATCTTCCTTAAGCATTTCCGCAGCACGGGTTGACATGTTGTTGAAAATTTTATCTTTCATCTGCTGATTAGCTATCTTGAGAGCGCGCGTCAAATCTTCCTTATTTATTTCTTTTAACAATTCCCTAATATCTCTATCAGTTAACTTTAAAATATCATCAAAAGTAAACATGAGATCCTTAATCTCAGAGGCTAAATCTGGATTTACCTCTTCAAGCGAATCAAGAATTTCTTTTTCACTTGACCTATTCATCTTATTTAAAATCTCTGCCATCATAGAAACTCCCCCAACCTCTTGCTCGTTCTTTTTCCCAAGATTTAACTCCGACTCAAGCGTCTCGGCCATCTCTTCCACGAATTCATATGAAACACTTTTGAGAGTAATCATCCTGTTTACAATCTCATTTCGTCTATCAGTGGGAAGATTTTCCAAAATCTCTGCGGCCTGTTCCGGTTTCAGAAGTGACAACATAAGGGCTATAGTCTGGGGATGTTCCATCTTTGTAAATTCCATCAAGACCCTGGGATCGATATTCCTCAATTTCTCAATAACTGATTTGTCAGGGGTTTTAAAATTTTCCTCTTCGATCATCCTTAAGACATCTTTTGCCTTATCATCTCCCAAGGCCTTTTTGACAACATTCTTAATGAGATCATCATCAACGGATACAATTCTCTTTCCCTTCTCCTGGGCAAGTGTACAGAAATCTTCGGCGACACACGCTATGTCTTCATCAGATACCTCAGTCAAGCGGCTCATACATTTTCCGACACGTCCTATTTCATTTGGCCTGAGATTTTTCATTACCTCTGCCGCCCTTTCTTCCCCTAACGATAAAAGCAATATTGCCGCCTTTTCTTCGTTTGTCATATTTTTTTCAATCACCTCTTTCCCTTGAAAAAGTGGGGGTAAGACCTCCTCATTACTTGAGCCAATTTCTTAATAATTCCGCAAATTTACGGGCATCTTGGCTTGCCAGATTCCTTACGACTTCTACTTCATCAAGCTCCTTATGCATTGGTTCCTCTGGACCTAACAAAATACGACTATTCTCTAGCTGATTATCAATAGCAGATGGCATTTCAGGGACACCAGCTTCTTTATCTTTTAGCCCTTTTAAAAGCAGTCTAACCAAAGGACGTAAGACAAAAAATGTAACAAATATCAGGGCAAGCAAAGAAATGAAATATTTTATAAGTGGCATTAAGAAAACCAATCTACTATTCCAAAAAGTCCCTTCATTAGGTCCCGGCTCCAGTTCAACTTTTCTGAAAGGAATGCAGCTTACTACCACCTGATCGCCTCTATTGGCATTAAAACCAACTGAATTTTTCACAATATCTTCCAAAGACCCCATCTCTTTTTTTGATCTCGGCTGAAATTCCTCAATACCTTTACCGTTTTTGTGATAGATACCATCTATCAAGACAGCTACGGACAATCTATTTATTTTACCTACTGGCATCACCATTTTAGTGACGACTCGGTTTATTTCATAATTAATTGTTTCATCCTTTTCTTCTTGCTTTGGAGGATAGGAATTATTGATTTTTTTCTTTATGGGACTGACACTACTTCCACCACCATTGATAGGTACATATGATACTTTACTTCTACGATGTAAACTCCTTGCTACTTGAACATCAGGATCATAGACCTCTTTTGTCTCTTCTACAGAATTAAAATCGAGATCTGCAGATACCCTTGCAACAACATTTCCTTGGCCTACTACTCTTTCCAACATGGTCTGGATTCTGCCAGCCATATCTCGTTCTAAGTTCTCTTGATATTCTCTCTGTGAATCGGTTATCTTCGAGGACTGGGATCCGGTCTGTAGCTTTGATAAAATATTTCCATCACTATCAACTATTGTTACATCTTCCGGCTTAAGTCCTTCCACACTGCTTGCTACAAGGTGAGCTATTCCATTTATCTGGGGTGTCCCTAACCTCCTGCCTGGTTTCAATTTTATAACAACCGAGGCCGTTGGTTTCTCCTGTTTCTTGACAAAAAGAGACTTTTTGGGCAAAACGATATGGACTCTGCTGTATTGAATTTCGTCTAAACTATCAATCGTGCGCGATAGCTCTCCTTGAAGTGCCCTTTGATAATTTATCCTCTGCACAAATTCTGTAGCACCAAAATTCTTTTTATCGAATATTTCAAAACCCACTCCTCCGCCTTGAGGCAGGCCCGAAGATGCCAGATCAAGCCTTAATTCAGAAATGTGCTCAGAAGGGACCAATATAGAATCACCTGTAGAGCCTAACTTGTAAGAAATCCCTTTCTTTTGTAATTTGGCTATAATCTTCTCTGTATCCTCAGTAGAAAGATTAGAAAAAAGTACCCTATAGTCCTCCTGATTAACAAAAGCGACAAATACCCCTATACTGACCAAGCTGGCAGCAACGACAATAATGATGGATAGTCTCTTTGAAGGACTTAATGCCTTAAAGGCTTTCCATAACCGAGAAAAAAATTGAAACAAGAAATCCATATTCCACCGTATTATCCTTCAAGTAAGGTAACCGTTCACATTTTCCCCGGCCAGCGGTAGCATTGCATCGCTTAATGCACAAGATTAAGGCACTCTGCCTATTAATCCGCACTGAACCCCTTCAAAAGGCTACCGCTGGCTGAGGACGTGAACGGTTACCTCGAGTGAGCAGTGCAAACGGGAAATAAATCAGGTTTATACCTGCATTCGCATAACGTCCTGATAAGCCTCTAATATCTTATTCCTTACTTGCATCATTGTCCTGAAAGAAATGCTTGCCTTCTCCAATGCAATCATTGCCTCATGGATACTTCCTGAATCTTTCAATTCTACCTTTGAGATAGCATTGTCCGCATCTAGTTGAAGTTTATTGATTTCTTGAACTTTATTTTTTAAAAGATCAGCAAAAGAAACTTTACTTTTAGTTGCTTTATTAGTTTCTTTTTGAGGAGTTAAAGCTATCGAATCTCCATGAATTAACACATTATTCATACCAGAAACCTCCTTTAGAGACTAAACACTTAATATTTCCCCAATTCTAGAGCCTTAACTGCCATACTCTTTGCTGCATTAAATGCCGTAACACAGGCCTCATATGCCCTGTTTGCTATAATCATGTCCGACATTTCAACGGCTCTGTTTATCGCAGGCATAGCTA
>JALTEL010000463.1 GCA_027073945.1 Caldifarciminota bacterium
TGCCTGGCAAAGCTACGCCGCCTTTCCTGCTAAAGGCCTTGCCTTCTGGATACAAGGTAAAAGGAAACGAGATTATTTACCACCTCAAAAATTACGAGCCAGACCAGAACATCGTGGTGGACTTTCTTCCAGACTACTTTTACAAAAAGATTACTTCGCTTAAAGAAACGGCAGAGAAAACAGGTGCGCCAAAAGATTGGTATGCATACATTAAGGCACTTTTGCCCGTTGACATCATAGGCCCATACGGCAGCAGAGATACACACGGATACTTTGTGGATAATTACAGAACGGACGGATACAAAGAGTTTGTGCAAAAAGAACTTACCGAGGCAATGAAAAAGTGCAAGGGCACCATTTACGAAAAGATTTTGCAAATAGCAAAGGCTGCACGCTTCAATAAGCAGAATACATTTTACGGGGGAATTTACGGGATGAAGGACTTCACTCAGATTGAGCGTGCATTCGGCGCAAGCCTTGAAAAACCAGAGACAAAGGAAGTGGGGCGCATCGTTGCATATTACTACTGGTGGAAGGCAAATGTCCTTGGAGATATGAATAAGTACGAAGGCTTCGACGCACTTATCCGATTTATAAAACTTGCACCCAAATACATCCCGTTTGGCGAATGCGAAGATATGCAAAACCCTGAGATTGTAGGATATACCCCGTTTCCGCCAAGTAAAGAGGCTATATTCGAGGAATTTGTGTATCCTGAGAAAGTCGTTATGCAAACAAAAAACGGCAGAGCCTATGCAATAAAGTTTTACTTCAAAAATTCTATGGAAAGAAAATTGTCTCAGCTCAGAGACTTCCAGACGCACTTAAAAGACGAGGCTGATAAAATACTACAAAACGGTAACGGCATACAATTTGACTTTAACAATCTGTATTCTGGAGAAATCGTTGCAACTTATACAGTGCCATCTGGCAAATTAGATACACTTAAACAAACCGTGGACAAAATCCCGGAAGTTGTAGGAACAAAAGACAGTCCGTTTTATGTATATCCCAATGCACTGATAACGCTATTACAGCAAGGAAGTATGCCGAAAGAGTGGGACATAAGCAGTATTAAAAATAATGTCATTGCAAAACTTAACAAAACGGAAGCGGAAATAAAAGAAGCAGCAAAAAATCCTTATTGGGAAAAGATGAAAGGCGACGACGATTACGACAGCAGTAATTATGAGAATACATATAAAGCTACTATCAGCCTTCCAATTAAATACATAGAAAACAATAAGTACTTTTTAGAAAAAGTGCCTGATAATGTGACTCTCGAAGTGGAGCAGGATTCCGAAGTAGCACAGAGCCCTGACAAAAAAACGCAAAACCCGGTTTCAAGCAGCACGCATAAACAAGCAGAGCGGGTAATATTGTGGATTGCCGTAATTTCAGCAGCAGGGCTGTTTTTACTTCACTTAAAGAGAAGGTAGGAGAGTGAACACACAAAATGGGCGAGGGGGCTTCCTATAACGACGAAAAACAAGATCCTTCGCAAAAACAGTTCATGACAACTACACCATCCGTCACTCTGAGCAAGGCGAAGGATCTCTGCCCTAGAGGCAAGGCTTTTTTTAGGTCAGCCATTCTGAAGGAGTGCCGCGACTGAAGAATCTTATTTTTTTAACGTCTTTTAGTATACTAAAATATTTTTTTACAATCTGCCTTAAATTTACTTTATACTGTAAAGGAAGAAAAGTTAGAAAGAAAACTTCGTGTCCTTTCTATTTAGTGAGATCCTTCGCTCGCTACCGCTCGCTCGAGGATGACAAAAAAGTAGTCATGCTGATTTTCCCTGCCATTTGTATTTTACGCAGTCATTCTGAACGAAGTGAAGAATCTCTGCCTTAACAACAATGCATATTTTGATAATATTAAAAACATCAAACTGCACACCAATTGCTTATAAGGTCC
>JALTEL010000464.1 GCA_027073945.1 Caldifarciminota bacterium
TCACGGAACAAATTAGAAGTACCTACTAACAAATCCCAAATTAAATAACCAACAAAAGTTATAAGTGTAATAAATAAACCAATAATAAATGCTGGGATAAAATTTTCATTTGTTATTTTATAATATATATGGGGGTTTTCTTTTATTTCTATTTCTTGCTTGCTTTCAGACTCTTGCTTGCTTTCAGACTCTTGCTTGCTTTCAGACGAAACACTATTTACATCAGACGAACAATTCCCGTTTTTATTTTTCATATTTACACCTTTTCTTTTTCTTTAAAGCAGGCTCTAGCATTTCGGACAACTCAGACATATCTGCAGTACTGCGTATATCATTCCGATTTATTGTGATATCTGCATTATTTCGCATATCTTCCATTTGGTTTTTCATTTCTTGTTTTCCTCCATTTTCTTTTCTTCTGGGGTGGGTTTGATATTGTCCAGAGGACTTTTTATGTTTTCGATGTATCTGGTACTCACATGAGTGTATATTTCTGTAGTTTTTAAACTTTTGTGCCCCAGCAGTTCCTGAACATATCTTATGTCAATGCCATTTTCTATAAGGTGTGTTGCGAAGCTGTGCCTTAAAGAATGCACGGTCACATCTTTCTCTATTCCGGCCTTTTTTACTGCCCTATCGAATATCGCCTGAACCGTTCTTACCGAAATATGTTTCTCGGGATTTTGACCGGCAAAAAGCCATCTGTGAGGTCTGTATTTCTCTTTGTAATTTTCCAAATCTTCAACAATGGAATCCGCCAGTATCGTGTATCTGTCCTTCCTTCCTTTCCCTCCTCGAATATGGACGAGCTTTCTTTCCACATCTATATCGCCGGGTCTGAGATTCACAACCTCGCTCACTCTCAGGCCCGAGGAGTATGTTAGCATCAGGATGAGCCTGTGCTTCGGATTTTCTACCACTGAGAAAATCCTTGAAACCTCATCTCTGCTTAGAACAACAGGCAGTCTCTTGTCTTTCTTAGGCCTTTTGACAGTGTATATGAAATCTTTTTTGAGGATGTTGCCGTAGTAAAATTTGAGGGCATTTATCGCAATGTTTAGCGTAGATGCGGATGAATCTTTTTCTTCGATAAGGTAAAGGAGGTAGTTCTTTACATCTTCATTCCCTATCTCCCTTGGCTCTTTATCTGTGAAATCCAGAAATTCTTTGTTGTAATGCATATAAGCTTTGATTGTTTTCTGGCTGTATTTTCTGGTTTTAAGTTCTCTCTCTATTGTTTGCAGATACAGTAAGGTATCAATTTCAGTTTCTTCTCCGGAAAAGGCGGACACAAGGTTTTCTAATTCTGATAGCGGAACGCTCCAGTATTTTTTGTCTGGGTTCCATCTGTGCCCTCTTATTTCCTTGATTTTTTCGATATAGGCGAGGTTGTATGGGAATTTAATTGTTATGGAGTCCTTATCTTTTGATATCTTTATCATTTTCACACCGTCTGAGCCAAATTTCTTATTTTCTAAGCCTGTATCATTTCGCCCTGTATAAACCTTTCTTCATCTGTTCTTTTTACATTGATAATATTTAGTTTAAAGTCAGAGATATAACTTTTTAAACTAATAATGTCTCTGACTACCGTCGATGACCTGACAAAAACCGTTTGTGCAAATTATAAGTTAACAAACTCAGGCCGGCGGCTGGCGCCTATAATTATGTTTTTCTTTGGGAGTTCCCTGCTTATAAGCATCAATCATTATCCAGACATCCACATCCTGTAGGCGGGCCAAGAAAGAAACTCCGATACTTTAACACCTACAGGTTCAACTCCCTCTCGCCCCTGCATATCTTCACAATATCCTCTGCGTCCAGTATCTCGACGCCCTCCTGCTCTTTGAGTCCGCTTTTGTCGGGGACCACGAGGATTCTCTTGCCGTGGAGGCCGGCCGGTTTTTCCGCTATTCTCTG
>JALTEL010000465.1 GCA_027073945.1 Caldifarciminota bacterium
GTGGGAACATAATACAGAGCGATAAAGGAATCAGGATAAAGTACTATGCCCCAGCTATGAAAGAAGTAAAAATAGACCTCTACGGCGCAGACGGGCGAAGGATAAAACCCATAGTAAAGAGAAGAGCGAAAGAGAACGGCATATACAGTGCGAGGGTAAAGACGCATGGACTCTGGAGTGGAGTGTATTTCATAGCTTATCGGAATGGAGAAGGAGACAAAATTACTCGAAAGATAATGATAACGAGGTAAAGCAAACCTGATAGTATTAAAAACATAACAGGTGGCATCTTCAAAGATGCCACCTGATTTAATTTAAGTAATAGCGAGGGTGTCCCGGCCTGACAAAACACAAAGTTTGTGTTAAAAAGCACCTAAAGGTGACATAATGAGCCGGTCATTTAATATTGAAAAATATATAGCTTTATCTATCAACCAAACCGTGTCAGGAATCAAGGTTGGATAAAAATAAAACACCGTATAACACTGTTTATTGATTTTTCGTGCGGTTTGGATTATTATAAAGAATATGACAGTTGGGCTTATAGTATTTATAGTGGTAGCATTCCTTATTTCGGGTATTCCATTCGGATTAATACTGACAAGGGCTTTTAAGCATAAAGACGTACGAACCATAGGCAGCGGCAATATAGGAGCAACCAACGTATTGAGAGCAGCAGGGCCAAAAGTAGCGGGTATGACACTGATATTAGATGTGTCCAAATCTTTTCTCCCTGTTCTTCTGGCACACCACTTCTGGGCACTTGGGACACAAACTTATCTCGTAGCCCTTGCTTCGATTCTTGGACATATATTTTCGCCCTACTTAAAATTCAAAGGCGGCAAAGGTGTAGCTACGTTGTTCGGAACAATTCTGGCAATTGACTATCATCTTTTTTTAATAGCCTTGATTGTTTTTGTGCTTTCCATTGTTATAACAAAATATGTTTCCGTGGGTTCATTACTTGCTTCACTGTCAATTTTGATATACCTTCCCATAGCACGGAATGCATCATCAGGTGTGTTAATATTCGCCGTTTCCCAGATACTCGCAATTACCATAAGGCACCGCTCAAATATAGCAAGAATACTGGGCGGTGTGGAACCTAAAATAGGAAAAGCAAAAGCATGAAAATAGGTATTATCGGAGCCGGGAGTTTTGGGCTTGTGATTGCTGCCATGATGTTTGAGAAGGACTACAGTATAAAAGTATGGGAACATAACAATAAAAAAGCACACTTGCTCAACAGCACCAGGAAAGACCCTAAAAGACTCCCCGGATTCGTATTGCCACAAGGTGTGGAAGTGATATCCGATATCTCAAAGTTAAAGGATTCGGATATTGTAATATTTGCCATACCAACAGACACATTTCCAGAGGTGGTAAAGAGGCTTGCATCAATTTTTATACCCAAAAACATTGTCTCCGTTTCCAAAGGCATAATAGAAGAAAACTTGAAAACGCCAGGTTTTTACCTTGCAGAACATTTTAACAAATCCAATATAGGAGTACTTTCTGGTCCAACAATTGCGAGGGAGCTGGCTGCAAAAAAACCCACATCAGCGGTCGCAGCATCTGCCTCCGATAAATTTGCAGTTAAGATTCAAGAAATTTTTCATACATCGTACATGAGGCCATATACATCAAATGATATGCTGAGTGTTGAGCTCGGAGGTGCCTTAAAAAATGTGATTGCCATTGCAGCGGGTATGGTGGACGGAGCCAGGCTGGGGATTAACGCCAAAGGCGCTCTGCTCACAAGAGGTATAGTAGAAATACAGAGACTCGCTACAGAATTAGGCGCCAACCCTATTACTCTATCAGGGCTTTCGGGCTTTGGGGATCTTATCACCACATCTTTCTCGCCTTACTCAAGGAATAGAACAGTAGGAGAATTGCTCGCAAAAGGAGAGCAACTC
>JALTEL010000466.1 GCA_027073945.1 Caldifarciminota bacterium
CCCTCTTCTTTCAAGGTCTCTGCCAGAGCCTTTGAATTTCTGACAATTTGAGCAGCGTATTTTTTAAAATCATCCGACAAAGCTTCCTTAAAACACACAGCTTTTGCAGCAATTACATGCATAAGCGGACCGCCCTGTGCACCGGGGAATACGGCCTTATCAACCTTTTTTGCCAATTTTTCGTCCTGAGTCAGAATAAAACCACCTCTTGGGCCTCTCAGGGTTTTATGAGTTGTTGATGTTACAAAGTGGGCATATTCCACCGGAGAGGGATGAACTCCCCCTGCAATTAACCCGGCTATATGCGCCATGTCAACCATCAAATATGCCCCGACCTCATCTGCAATCTCCCTGAAGGCCTTAAAATCTATTATTCTCGGATATGCGGAATATCCTGCTATAATCAAACGGGGAGAATGCTCCTTTGCCAGTTCCCTTATTAAGTCAAAATCTATTTCTTCGGTCTCTTTGTTAACTGTGTAATTCACAATATTATACAATTTACCGGAGAAAGATACCTTGTGGCCGTGGGATAGATGACCACCGTGAGAGAGTTTCATGGAAAGTATCGTATCTCCTGGCTTAAGTACGGCAAAATAAACGGACATGTTCGCCTGAACACCAGAGTGAGGCTGAACATTGGCATAGTTTACGCCAAAAAGCTTTTTTACCCTATCCCGTGCCAGAGACTCAGCAACATCCACATACTTGCATCCGCCATAGTACCTCGCCCCCGGATACCCTTCGGCGTATTTATTGGTCATAACGTTTCCCATGGCGGTAAGTACAGCCGGAGAAGTGAAGTTCTCTGATGCAATTAGTTCAATGCCGTCTCTCTGCCTTTTTAATTCATTCATTATTGCATCAAATATTTCCCTATCCGTGCTAAAAAGTTCTTGCATATTTCCTCCTTGCTATTTTTTAAAAAGGCTTAAAAATATCTTATAAATAATGTCGGTATCTTCAGATAATTCAGGGTGAAAAGATATACCAATGACATTCTTTTGAATAACGCCTACTGGCTCTTTCGAAAGCTTTGCTATTACACTTACATCCTTTTCCATATCAATGATTCTCGGTGCCCTTATGAAAACCCCCGTTATTTTGGCGTTTCTTTTGCCCCAGGTTACATTAACTCTCTCTTCAAATGACTCCTTCTGCCTGCCGAACCCGTTTCTTTTCACAGTAACATTGAGAATTCCAAGGGGATTAACACGGGTATCTTGCTCTTTGAACCGAGAAAGCAAAATAAAGCCAGCACATGTTCCAAGAACAGGCTTTCCACTTGCTATAAATGTGTGCAGCTTCTCTCTCATACCATGTGTATCAAGCAACTTCGAGATGGTAGGGCTTTCTCCTCCGGGAAGAATAATCCCATCAATCTCATCAAGCATGGCAGGGTCTTTAACAAGCATAACATGCATTCTATTCTTGAATTTTAAAATCCGATTTCTGTGTAATTCAGAATCCCCCTGAAGATTGAGAACTCCGATGCGCATTTACCAACCCCTTGTTTGAAGCAGATCTTTTTCTTCCATTGTAGCAATATCCAGACCCTTCATTGCCTCTCCAAGTCCTCTTGATATTTTTGCCAGCACTGCCGGTGAATCATAGTAAGCAACCGATTCTACTATTGCCTTTGCCATTCTGTCAGGATCTCCTGATTTGAATATACCCGAACCTACAAATACGGACTCGGCTCCTATTTGCATCATCAAAGCGGCATCCGCCGGTGTGGCTATCCCACCAGCCGCAAAATTGGGGACAGGTAATTTACCATTATTCTTAACGTACTTTACCAAGGTGAATGGGGCGCCCAGGTTTTTCGCTTCTGTCATCAGCTCTTCATCTGAAAGCACAGTCAACTTTTTAATTTGTTGCATTATTTTTCTCATGTGCCGCACTGCCTCAACAACAT
>JALTEL010000467.1 GCA_027073945.1 Caldifarciminota bacterium
GTGTTTTCGCTTGCCACTTGCTACTCGATACTGGGTGCCTGATACTCGAGCAACTCGGAACTTGGAACCGCTTCACCATTCACTATTCACCTCTCACCAATCACTTTATTTGTCCTTCGTAATAGATTCATCTGTTTCAAAATCGAACTTATTTTTAAAAATTTTGACAATTTCAACGCGGCGTATATAATGCGCTTATGAAAAAATATCTCTTGATTGCTTTTGCCTTTATAAGCCTGTTCTCAAGTAATCTGTTTGCTCACCCGCATATTTTTATTTCACAGCAGATTGCTGCACAATCGGATAAAAAGGGATTATCCGCGCTGAATGTCATCTGGACCTTTGACCGGTATTTCAGTCAGCAAGTCGTTATGGATTTCGACGCGAATCACAATAATAAATTCGACACAAGAGAAATAGCCGATGTAAAAAGAAACATATTTGACAATCTGAAGCAGTATCGTTATTTTGCCACTATAAAAATAGATAATAGGCCGTTTGAAGTGAAATTTGTCAAAAATTTCACTTGCTCAATCAAAGGTGACCGCGTCATTTATAAATTCACTATTCCCTGCCATGTATCTGCCGCGCCTCATTCAAAGCATATCAAAATATTCTTTATGGATCCCACATATTACACGAGTATTTTATTTGCTGACAGCAACCCTCTTACAACCCCCAAAAATGATGCGTTTATATGGCATAGTTCGGTAGATGAAAACCTGACTATGTATTATTTTCAAAAAGCACAAATAGAATTCAAAAGAAGGAACAAATGAAGAAACAATTCATCTTAGCATTTCTGCTCATTTTACTTATCGCCCCATTGGCAAATGCCCAAAGCAACCCGTTTATTTCCGGCAAAAACAAGCCGGCCAAACATGTTGCGCTTAATCCCCTTATGGCGCAAAAAATATGGAATGAAATTGTGCTGCGTCAGCGGCAGCTGCAGCAAAAAATCTCTTTTTTCGCAGAAAGATTGAAAAACAATGTCAACAAAAAGGAAATTTTTCTCATTCTCCTGTTTTCGTTTTTATACGGTATAATCCATGCCTTAGGTCCCGGTCACGGCAAACTTATTTTATCCTCTTTTTTCATAGGCGTAAAAAAACCAAAAGTGCGGAACGCCTTTTTAGGCGGTTTCACCTTTGCTGCCGCGCATGCGGGTTCAGCGATTGTTGTTACGCTTATCCTTTATTTCCTTATAAGAGGGCTGTTTATGCTTTCTTTTGAAAATTACCGCCGCACGGTCAGCATTATAAGCGCCGCATTTATAATCATCATAGGGTTTCTGCTGCTTTTGAAAAAACGAAAAAATGCGAAAGAATACAATAAAAAGGCGAACAAGGGACTTCTATATTTATCGCTTTCAGCAGGCATAGTCCCCTGTCCGGGCGCAATGTCCATACTCCTTTTCAGTATAAGCCTTAATATAATCGTAATAGGATTGTTGTCTGTTGCAATGATGTCTCTCGGAATGGCAATTACCATATCTTCTATATCCGCATTAGTCATTCTTCTGAAAAAAAGCACATCAGAAAAAGCCGATTCAGAAAAACTCGCCTTTGTCTTAGGCAAAATCGGCGCAGGGCTCATACTCATACTCGGCATCCTGCTTATTTTTATTAGTATCTGACAAAATTGGAGTTCAGGCCTCGGAATTCACAAATCTTAAAAACTTTTTTCAAAAAACCGTGAGTCGTGAATAGTAAAGAGTGACCAGTAAAGAGTTGTCTGTAACCTGTGACCTGTGACCGGTAAATACAAAGAATGCCACACACAGGCTGCCATTGTAAATTTCAAATTGCTAATTGTTAATTTTAGATTTTCCGGAAAAATTTACAATCTCAAATCATAAATCATCAATTTTCAATCGGGGCTGTTTTCGGTCTGTGTCATTCTGAGCAAGGTCCCC
>JALTEL010000468.1 GCA_027073945.1 Caldifarciminota bacterium
TGATTCCGAGGAATAAAAGAATTCTTGTCTATCCCGGAGACAGGGTTGAAATGGGTGAGCCTCTTGTAGACGGCGCTATTAATCCGCATGATATATTGGATATATTGGGAGAAAGGGCGCTGCAGAAGATAATGGTTAGTGAGATTCAGCAGGTGTATAAGCTGCAGGGCGTCAGTATAAACGATAAACATATTGAAGTTATAGTTAGACAAATGCTGTCCAAGGTTGTTATAGAAGATGCAGGAGACAGCGATTTTATAGAGGGAGAGGTAATTAACAGGTTCCACTTTATAAAGAAGAACGAATATTTGGCAAATAAAGGTAAGAAACCGGCGATAGGAAGAATAATATTACTCGGTATTACTAAGGCATCTCTGAATACGGAGAGTTTTATATCTGCAGCATCATTTCAGGAAACAACGAAAGTTTTAACTGAAGCTTCGATTGGCGGTTCCATGGATAAGTTGAGGGGATTGAAAGAAAATGTTATAGTAGGCAGGCTTATACCTGTAGGTACAGGTCAAAAACGCTTTGATAATATTACTATTGTGCCTAAACAACTTGACAAATAGTAAATTTGTTGATAGGTTTGCCGAGTTTGATTTAAAGGAGGTTGAAAGAAGTGCCAACAATTAATCAACTGGTGAGAAAAGGTAGAAAAAAGATTGAAGATAGAAAAAAGACATTAGCTTTGCAGAGTTGTCCTCAGAGAAGGGGGGTGTGCACAAGAGTTTACACAACTACACCAAAAAAACCTAACTCAGCATTGCGTAAGGTTGCAAGAGTTAAATTAACAAGCGGATATGAGATTACCGCGTATATTCCAGGCGAAGGTCACAATTTGCAGGAACACTCTATTGTGCTGGTTAGAGGCGGAAGGGTAAAAGATTTGCCCGGTGTCAGATATCACATAGTCAGGGGCGCATTGGACATAAGCGGGGTTGATGATAGAAATCGCGGCAGATCTAAATATGGCGCAAAAAAACCCAAAAAAGCTTAGGAAGGTGAGATAGATGAGAAGGAGAAGGGCTGAAAAAAGAAAGGTCGCAGCTGATCTTATTTATAATAGTATTTTTGTTAGCAAGATAATTAATCAAATAATGTTAGATGGTAAAAAATCATTGTCGAGATCTATATTTTATAAAGCTATGGACATGGTTAAGGATAAATCCGGAAATGATTCTATGGAGATGCTTCAGCAGGCTATAGATAATATAACGCCGAAAATCGAGGTAAGACCGAGAAGGGTCGGCGGTGCTACATATCAAGTTCCTGTTGAAATCAGACCTGAGCGACAGAAAGCTTTAGTTGTTAGATGGCTTGTCAATTATGCTAAAGCTAGAGCTGAGAGAACTATGGTGGAAAAATTAGCAGGGGAAATTTTAGACGCAGCTAATAATAGAGGTTCATCCATAAAGAAAAAAGAAGATACACATAGAATGGCAGAAGCCAATAGGGCATTTGCTCATTATAGATGGTAGAGGTGTATATTGTCACGTAAGCACACTCTTGAAAATACTAATAATATAGGAATTATTGCCCATATAGATGCAGGAAAGACCACGACTACAGAGAGAATATTGTACTATACGGGCGTTTCTCATAAAATAGGCGAGGTTCACGAAGGCACGGCAACTATGGACTGGATGGAGCAGGAGAAGGAAAGAGGGATTACCATAACATCAGCTGCAACTACCTGCTTCTGGAAGAACCATACAATTAATATTATAGATACCCCAGGGCATGTTGATTTTACTGTTGAAGTTGAGAGATCATTAAGGGTGCTGGACGGTGCTGTGGGCGTGTTTTGTGCTGTCGGAGGAGTTGAACCTCAAAGTGAAACTGTTTGGAGACAGGCTGATAAATATCATGTACCGCGCATTGCTTTCATCAATAAGATGGATCGAACTGG
>JALTEL010000469.1 GCA_027073945.1 Caldifarciminota bacterium
TATCAAGAGTTACGCTACAAGAGGTTTTTTCTAAGCTTTTAAAATTGAAATTAATAAAACAAACAAGATTTGTTGGCAGGGCAAAAATGTATGCTCTAAACACAGACAATCCTGTTGTTAAAGAATTAATAAAATTTGATTCACGAATTTCTTTAGCTGCTTCTGAAATCAAAAAACAAAAAGCTTTATTATTGGATTAATTTGATTTATTTCTTTTTCAGCTTTTTCTTGAATTCCTTTGGAATATCCTTGGCATCTGCGATAAAATCAATTGTCTTTTCTTTTTCGTTGAAGTGCACGAACCCGATTGTTTTGCCTTTTCTTTTCAGCTCAAAAAGATTCTCTTTGGCACTTGGCAAACCCAACATTTTTCCAATTGAAGCATCTTTCAAATCCTCTTTTTCAAAAATTTCGGCAACATTTGAAACAAACATATTGTGATATCTTTCAAGCTCATTGACATAATTTTTCGGCACAAGCGCAGATTTAACTTTTTTCTTGAAAAGAATTGAGTGAAATTCTTCAGGCGTCATAAACCTGCCTTTCTTTTCCATAAACTCCAAGTCTTTTTCCAGCGCGGCTCTGCGGGACTTTTCCTCAAGAGCAACAATTCCGCTATAAAGCCATTTAATTTTATCAATGTCCTTTTTCTTTACTGCCTTTTCAACAATTTTTTTTAGTGTCATCCGCCACCACCCAAAAGAATTTTCGCCTTTTCAGCCATCTCAATCATAATTGGATTTATCAGCTTCATTTTTTTCAAATCTTTTGGAAAAACCCATTTGTAATCTGTATGCTCTTTGCACAGCTTGATTTTTTTTCCTTTCGGCCTGCAGAAATATGCGACAGTCAAAACCTTCTTTCCTTTGACAGTCTTGATTATACTCGAAAAGAATTGGTAAATGATGTCAACATCGAGTCCAGTTTCCTCTTTCACTTCCCTTTTCAGCGCGTCTTCATAGCCCTCATTTTCCTCAAGCCGTCCGGATGGAAAAGTCCACTTGCCTTTTGTTTCTTTGCCGTAAACTCCGGAGTATTTCAAAACTAGAAACTGCTCTTTTTGATTGAAAATTATTGCCTGCTGTATTGTTTCCATAACAAACAATAAAATTTAGTTATTTATAAATTATAACCCCATTGCGACACCAATCTATTTTTAAGCAGCAATAAAAAAATTACAATTTTGCCTGCGAAACACCAAAAGAAATTCAAATCATCAGATTCATCATATTTATATCTTAGAATATATTTGACGAGTTTATGGATATTGA
Organism: Caldifarciminota bacterium; assembly: GCA_027073945.1. The sequence continues at coordinate 1,272 of JALTEL010000469.1, forward strand.
TAAAACAACAGATGAAATTGGAATGCCAATTGACAAAAGGATAAAACCTTTAGTTGCAGCATTGAACAATATACTTGAAATTAAAACTATCGCTTCCTGTCAAGGACATAAAGGTAGAGGAGAAAATTTTCCATGGGTTGATGTTGACTCAAACCAGAATTTATCTAAGCTTGCAAAAGCCCTTGCCGTTTGGGATACAATTTCAAAAGTAAAATGGATTCTCTACCCATATGCTACTTTTTGGAGGCTCCGCCCTATGGAGATAACCAACTTAAATGAAATACAAAAAGATGCAGAAGAGCTCGCTGATTATATTATAAAAAATTTTAGTAGATAATAAAAAATCTTCTTAAATTCAGCCGAATGATGTTGTCTGTTAAATTAATTTAATAAAATCCTCTTTTTCAATTTGAGTTTGTCTAAGAATTGCTAAAAGTGTCCGATAGCTAACTCTTTATGCAATGGAACAACAGTAATTAAATTCTTTTTTGAAAATTTCTTTTTTAGTCTTACGTGGCTACCTTTCTGCCCGACTTTTTTAAAGCCCAGCTTTCCACTCTTCCAGTAATACATTTTAGTGGGCTCTTCAATTGAGCTTGAAAGCCTCGGGTGGGCGTAAGAACTCAATTACACTTCCTC
>JALTEL010000470.1 GCA_027073945.1 Caldifarciminota bacterium
CCATTCTTTTCCAATCTTTGTAAAAGGATTTAATGCAAGACTTTCAACAGAAACTTCTGAAAAAGGACTTTTCATATTCAGCCTCCTGAATTGTGTATCACCCTCAAGTATACAGGATTATACTTTTACTGGAAAGGGAGATGATAAGCCGCCCTTTTCAAAATATGGGATCTTTTCATTTACAAGTTTTTGCTGTATACTTTTGTTAAGGAGAAGTCCCATGCAAAAGAAAAAGACTATTCTTGCTGTTGATGATGTCCCGTTAAACCTGGATTTACTCACTGATATTCTTGATCCTTTTTATAATGTCAGTGCAACGGTTAGCGGTAAAGATGCACTGGAAATACTTAAAAAAAATACTCCGGATCTCATTCTCCTTGATATTATGATGCCGGAAATGGATGGATATGAAGTCTGCAGCAGAATCAAAGATACTGATGAATGGAAGAATATACCCATAATCTTTCTTACGGCGAAGAATGAAACAGAGGATATTGTCCGTGCGTACGAAGCAGGTGCGGCTGATTACTTATCCAAACCTTTTAATCCCCCCGAACTACTTGCACGGGTAAAGGCCCATCTTGAAATCAAAGAATCCAGGGACATAATACAACAGCAGAATGCTGAGCAGAAAGAACTTCTCCATGTCCTTTGCCACGATCTTGCAAACCCGTTTGCAAGCGTCCTGAGTGTTCTTGATATTGTGGATAAAGACAATTTTAATGAATACTCCGGCCTTTTAAAACAATCTGCCAGGAATGGTCTGGATATCATTGCACTTATCCGCCAGATGAGAAAATTGGATGAAAAGCCGATCAGTCTTGAATCAATTCCTCTCCATGATGCCTTAAAAGAATCGCTTGACATGCTCAGCAGTAAGTTCCTGAATAAAAATATAGCAATGAAACTGATATTTGAGAAAGAGGAACTGGTCAAAGCGGAAAAGACATCCCTGGTTAATTCAGTATTAAATAATCTTCTAACCAATGCAATTAAGTTTTCCCATGCACATGGAGCAATTGATATAACCTGTAATGAACAGGACAGCAAAATAGTTCTTACCATTACCGACCATGGAATAGGAATCCCCAAAGAAATGCTTGAAACACTTTTTGATGTAAATAAGAGTATCAGCAGAAAAGGCACCGACGGTGAGGAAGGAACCGGATTCGGTATGCCGCTGGTAAAAAAATTCATGGCTGCTTATGGCGGAGAAATTGATATAAAATCAAAAGAGAATGAAGGGACAACGGTCCTTTTAACATTTATGAAAGTTGAAAAATGATTTCCTTGCAAAAACAAACTTACTGCTATACAATTATAACATGGTTGTAAAAGGTTTTTATGAAACAAAAGGAATTCCGGAAGGCTACAACAAAAAGGGAACTCCCATAAGGGTTCTTGTTGTAGATGATGAGCAATTGACCAGAAAACTGATTATTCAGGTTTTAAGATCAGTTGGTTATGAAATTGTAGGGGAAGCTGAAAATGGACTCCATGGAGTGGAATTATTTAAAACTTACAAGCCTGACATTGTAACTTTGGATGTGAGGATGCCCACCATGGATGGGATATCAGCTCTCAAGAAGATTAAGGCTGTCAACAAAGATGCTGTTGTTGTAATGCTTACCGCAGAGAATGATTCCGAGACAGTTACTGAGCTTATCAAGTCCGGTGCAACTAATTATATAGTAAAGCCAATTCGGAGAGATTTAATATTGGAAAAGATGCGGGCAGTTAAAAAGGGAATGGGAATCTGAAACAGAGGAAACTAAAATGTTGGACCTGAGCGCAAGCAAGGTACTTGCTGTTGATGACACAGAAACAAATATAGATATTCTGGTAGATACTCTTGGTGATGTTTATGATCTGCGTGTAGCTATGGACGGGATGTCTGCTCTTGAACAG
>JALTEL010000471.1 GCA_027073945.1 Caldifarciminota bacterium
CTGGACAAGTGAAATATTAATCAGGATGGCGATTGAGTGCGAGGGGGCTGGTTGTGGGGGCCGGGCCGGCCGGAGAAGAAGCCGAAGACGACCAGGACCAGGATTGAGAGCTTCATGGCAAAGCGGTTGAGAAAGAAATATCAACATAGTGGAGGGTGATGATTTTTGTGAGTTTGGGTGTAAACCGATTACTTAATTAATTCCTATAGCATCTCCAGGATTTGTTCTAATTTTCGTCTCTCCTGTTCGATTTCTCCTTCCATATATCCGATACTGTCTTTAAAATCCTCACTAATCCTCTTATCTTTCATATACAAAATCTTTCTCTCAAGAAGCGCAGCATGTATCTTGTACATCCTATCTTTGAATTCATTAGTGAACTCATATTTTTCAAAAAGAGCACTTACCGGTGTATAACTCTTATTTTCTAGGTCTAACAAGATGTCATCAATGTCCTTATTTAAAAGCTCAAGAGACCTTTTAAACTTGCTTATCATGACCAGAGCATCAAAAGAGGGGTTATCCAGCTTTGGTGGGAGAACCTCCCTTATGATGTTGAAATATATCCTTATGACCTCGGCTCTTTGCGACATGGCTTCTCTAGCAATTTCCAGTTCCTTTGAGATTGTATCGGCTTTCTTTATGCTATTTGCGGCATTCTTTTCAATGAAAGGTATTTTTGTCATCTCTAGAACATCATTAACAATAGTGTCCATTACTCTCAGTGCCTTTGATCTGGACCTAAAGAGTGTGGAATAAATCGAATTCTTGTAGTCCTTTTTCTGAATCTCGTATAATTTTAGGAATAGATAGCTCAGCTCGAAGAACTTTATCACATCGTCATTCCATCTCATCTGCAAGGGCCTTTGCTCTATGTCTACCGTATCGTCCAAACTCTGCACAATTACTTCCAAGGGAAGAGTAAGTTTACCTATATCTCTAATATTTCTTCTACTTAGCATGGGAAGCTTTGAAAGGGCCCCAAGGATATAAAGGTTCATACAGATATGTTTTCTTGTTTCCCACTTATCCATGCCAAAAAAAAGAGCGGTTTTAATTCTATCATCGAATTCAATCTTCAATTCCCTCTCGAAATCATCAATGGCTTCCGCATAAATGCTCGTTATATCATCTAACCAAATAGAACTGTCCATGGATCAAACTCACCTTTTTTATACTTACCAATGTTCTTTATGCACTCCTTTTGCCTAGGAACAATAAAGTCCAAGTCGAGTTGTTCGTTCATTAAATCTGTTTTTCCCATCTCTTCAAATTTCTCCTCAGTAGCATTAATCAGGATGCACTTCTTACCCCCAGTAACAGCAGCACACTCTTCCTCTGCGCAATGAACCAGGGCGTGATGGACTATTAATCCTCCTCCCGCAGTGATTCCTCTAAGTATATGGTCAACGGGGACTTTTGATGGATAAAAGTATTTTGGAATTGGATTATCTAGGGAATAAACGTATGAAAGTTTACCCTTCTCCCATTTTATTGTTTTATAGTCTCCAAATCCAGACATACTTACAACATCCATTCCTAGGCGATATCTGTCAGTAAAAGCCTTTAATTTGTATACCTCCTCGAAAACCCCCATGTAGACATAAGCAATAAACCATCCAATCAGATATAGCTCAGAAATAGCGTTTTTATCTGTTTTTTGCTTTTCCATAAAATAACGTGTCAGGCCCACAAAATAATTTGCAGGCATCATTTCTATAGGTTGTTTTAACAGAGTTATCTTACCCTCTTCAAAATTTATCTGCCTGCTACTTAACAACTTCATTAAAAATCTGAACATTTTTATAATCACAAAATCGATTTACTTAAGTATTGTCGTTGTTTTATCTTCAGGTTTGAGTTTAATCCCTGAGGCATTTATCTCAAAGGGTATGAATCCCTTCTCA
>JALTEL010000472.1 GCA_027073945.1 Caldifarciminota bacterium
TGAACCAGTACTCAACATATACCGAATCCACACCTATGTTGTCCGTGACATCTGCTGAGACTGTGAAAGGATCACCGGTTGTCGGGCTTCCTGTTGTGGTGTCACTTATCTCAGGAGCATCGTTATCGCTAACTGCCAGGATCTTCTCATCTGTCGAGTTCCAGTTGCTGGATGAATCGACAGCATGGAAGATGTAATGCAGGGCAGTTGCATCGCTTGCCACTGTTATTGTGTGCTCCCATGTGTTTCCGGCAGTGTTGCTCATGCTCTCATTATAGTGGGTTCCACCATTGAACCAGTACTCAACATATACCGAATCCACACCTATGTTGTCCGTGACATCTGCTGAGACTGTGAAAGGATCACCGGTTGTCGGGCTTCCTGTTGTGGTGTCACTTATCTCAGGAGCATCGTTATCTACAACTTTTATCCATAAATTTCCTTCCTCTTTTTCAGAAACATGAACCGGGCCAGAGTTTTCACCTGTTCCATTAAATATTTCTATTGAAAATGTGCCATTGCCTAGAGAATTCTGGGAAACGGCTGTAAAATTTATTAAAATTATATTATTAGAGTTACTACAATTAAATTGGTTAATTAGAGTGACATTAAGAAACTCTTCTCCAGAAATATTGCCTCTCAAAACGGTTCTATCTGGGTTGTCATTCCAGCTTCCATTAAAAAGAGAAACTTCTTTTAACCATAATTTATTTTCGCTCAGACATTGAGGGGCAGTAAGATTTATGGAAGAGACATTGCCTTGATTGGGCAGATAAAGAGCTAGTGAAATTGAAGTGTTTGAATTCACTCCTACAGAAGTTATATTAAAATCACCTTCTGCAGAAGGAACAACATTGTCTGCAAGAGCCAAATATGTATAGGAATTAAAAATGATAAGTATTGAAGAAACAATTAACAAAGATATGATTGATAGAATCAGCAATCGTTTCGCTCTTTCTTCGTTCTTTAATAGTTTTCTGTATTTTGACTTATTTTCTTTTGTTTTCATGACTCATCACCTTTCTTAAATATGGCCAGAATAGAGCCTGCAATTAGAATTTGGGACTCGTTTTCTAGTCTTACAGGAACATTTTTTTCTAGTTTGATGCCATCTACTACGGTTCCATTCGTAGAACCAATATCAACAATCATGTATTTATCTTCAGAAACATAGATTTTAAAATGCTCTCTTGAAACCATCAGTCTCGCTTCATGATTCAAAGAGGGAGGCATTCTATCTCTTCCAATTATTATTCCATCAATAGGTATATTTTTTGGTATTTCAAGTTTATAACCTCCTTCAAATAAAAGATGGGGGATTTCTTTTTTCTTTCTTTTTATTTTTGCACCACAATTTGGACAGTACTCCCAGCTTTTTTCCAGAGGATATCCACAAAACTTACAAAAAATGTCTTCTTTTAAGGCCGTTCCACATGAGGAGCAATAGAAATTTAAAGCAGGTTGTAAAAGGCCACAATATTCGCATCTTACAAGATTTGACCCCTCTTCTTTTGTATCTTTATTTTTATTCTCTGGAACTACAAGTTCTGCACCACAATATTTACAGAACTTAGCATCGTCCTCATTCATTTTAGAACATTTTTCGCATTTAATCATAGTACTCACTCATCTATTTTAGTAAGTATTATTTTTGTTTTCTTTGTCTCTTCACCATTTAAAGATCCATTTTCTGCCATTTGAACAGCGGTCATTATTTTTCCTAGCTCTTCTCCATGTTCTTCTCTTATATCTGGTTTTCTTTCTAGTATTATTCTTGTCTTTTTCTTTATTTTTTCTATCTCTTCTTTGTTATCCAAGTTTTTACTTGTAGAATACATCATCTCTGCAATGGTAAAAGATTCTCTAATCCGGGGGTCGTCTTCACCTCTGTCTTTTTCTGTTATGT
>JALTEL010000473.1 GCA_027073945.1 Caldifarciminota bacterium
ACTGAACAGGCCAGAAATTCACCTACATCCCAGAATACTATCGTTGGTGACGTGGTTATGAAATACACAAGCCATACTACAAAACTTAATGCTCCGAATATTATCCATTTCGTCTTCTTTTCGGTCAATTTGCCCTCCTTGTTAATGGCGTCTCACTATATCTTTTATTTTCATGAGACGAGTAATATCTGACCTCTCCATTTCTGAGAGCTTCTGAGTGATAAATTTGAGTGTATCCTCAAGCTCAGGTATAAGTATAAATTCAAGTGCATTAACCCTTCTTCTCGTTTTTTCAATTTCAACGGATAGAAGTTCCAGGGTTTTCTCTTTCTCGGCCAGTTCTATCAGATCCTTCAGAACTCTGTCAAGGTAAGAAAGCGACAGGTCAAGTTCTGGTGATACATTTGCAAATCCGTAAGACAGCATATCTCCTTTTATATTTTCTTTGAAAGATGGTATTGAAAATGTCATTAGTTTCTTATGGCTAATATCAAGTGCGAGCTTTTTGGTGGGCACTATGAATGCCTCAAGCGCAACTTCTGGGTCCATAGACGCTTTTGCAAAGGCGTATCTTCCCATAGCCTCACTCAACTCTTTCTCCACCTTTTCTCTGAGCTCTTTTATGCCTTTTAGAAGAGAAAATAAAATCCTGACAAGTTCATCCTGCTTGTCTTTAAGAAGTTTATGCCCTCTTTTTGCGATTTGAATCCTTCTCTTAAGTCTGAGAAGTTCCATGCGGTTGGGATTCACATTAACGAGCATCTAATTCTCCTCAAAAATAAAAAAGCGGGAGACGGGATTTGAACCCGCGACCCCAACCTTGGCAAGGTTGTGTTCTACCACTGAACTACTCCCGCATATTATTATTTTAAAGTATAAGGTTTGAATTGTCAATTCTAACCGGCCTTTTTCTGGAATTTCGGTAAGTATTTATCAAGATATTCATCCCTTATCCTCTTTAATTCTCCTCTTGGGAACACTGACAGCAATTTCCATCCAAGGTCGAGTGTATATGCTATTGTCCTGTTTTCATACTCACCCTGTCCTATATACTGCTCCTCAAAAATATCCGCAAACTTAAAGTATTTTTTATCCATTTCAGATAATGCGCCTTCTCCCAGAATTACGGCTAATTCCTGTGCTTCCTTGCCTCTGGCATAAGTTGCATATAACTGGTTAAACATGTCGGCGTGGTCTTCCCTTGTCTTTCCTTTTCCGATACCTTTGTCTTTCAATCTTGACAGTGAAGGAAGAACGTCAACAGGGGGATAGATTTTCTTTCTATGCAGAGAGCGAGACAGTATTATCTGCCCTTCTGTGATGTATCCGGTTAAGTCCGGAATTGGATGGGTCTTATCGTCTTCTGGCATTGTTAGAATTGGTATCAGCGTGATTGACCCTTTTTTGCCCTTGATTCTGCCTGCTCTTTCATATATTGTTGCAAGGTCTGTGTAAAGATATCCCGGGTAGCCTCTTCTGCCGGGCACTTCTTTTCTTGCTGCGGATATTTCTCTTAATGCCTCGCAATAATTCGTCATATCCGTAAGTATGACAAGCACATGCATGTCCTTTTCAAAAGCCAGATATTCCGCTGTAGTCAGTACCACCCTTGCCGTGGCTATTCTCTCAATTGCAGGTTCATCGGCGAGATTTAAAAATAATACAGTTCTGCCCATTGAGCCCGTTTTTTTAAATTCGTTTGTAAAGTATTCTGCTTCTTCAAAGGTTATACCCATTGCACCGAATACAACTGCGAACTTTTCACCGCCTCCCAGCACCTTTGATTGCCTGGCAATTTGTGCTGCGACTCTGTTATGCGGAAGGCCCGAACCGGAGAATATGGGTAATTTTTGTCCTCTGACAAGTGTATTTAATCCGTCGATTGCGGATATACCAGTTTGTATAAACTCATTCGGATAGTCCCTTGCATAGGGATTAATCGGAGCCCCGTTTATATCAGCGCGTTTTTCCGGTAGTATCTGAGGGCCGTTGTCTCTTGGCAAACCAAGTCCGTTAAATGTACGCCCCAGCATGTCAGTTGAAAGATTTATTTCAATGCCCCTTCCCTTGAATTTTACGAAAGTTTCCGGTACATCTATACCTGTTGTGCCTTCAAACACCTGTATAAGCGCCTTGTCGTTCTCGACCATGAGCACCTGGCCCCTCCGTACTGCACCATCCGGAAGTGTGATTTCCACAAGTTCTCCGTATTTCACATCATTGACCTGTTCCACAAACATCAGGGGACCTGATATTTCTCTAACTGTTTTGTAATTTGTCAGACTTTTTTTGAGTTTTTGCAGGTTAAGACTCATTTTCTATATCCTCCAGAATTTTCAGAAGACCATCGATTTTGTCTTCTGCCTGATATTTCATTCTTGATAGTTTTTCCCATATGGCAGATGTCTTGATGTCTTTTATATCCTTACCTTTTGAAAGCATATAAGATGCTTTTTTGTACCATGCTATGATGTTTTTGAGCATTATATACTGCTTTTTCAATGATGCATAGGTATCTATCTCATGAAACGCATTCTGATGTAAGAAATCTTCCCTTATTGACCTTGCTATGTCTAAGAGAAGCTGGTCATCTGCTGAAAGAGATTCCGCACCGACCAGTCTTACAATCTCTTCCAGTTCCGCTTCCTTTTCGAGTATTCTCATGGCCTCATCCTGAAGTTCCACAACGTCAGACTCAACACTCTTTTCCATATATGCCTTTATAGTATCTCTGTAAAGCGAGTAACTCGTAAGCCAGTTAATTGCAGGAAAATGTCTGGCATAAGCCAGTTTTGCTTCGAGACTCCAGAAAACCTTTACAACTCTGAGGGTCGCTTGAACAACAGGGTCCTGCAGGTCACCACCGGGTGGCGAAACTGCCCCAATGACGGTCAAAGAGCCCTCTCTATCATCATGACCCACTGTTTTCACTCTTCCTGACCTTTCATAAAACTGAGCCACTCTGGTAGCGAGATATGCAGGATATCCCTCTTCTCCGGGCATCTCTTCCAACCTGCCGGATATTTCTCTCATAGCCTCAGCCCATCTTGAAGTGGAATCCGCCATAAGGGCTACAGAATATCCCATGTCTCTGAAGTATTCCCCTATGGTTATACCTGTATAAACAGATGCCTCCCTCGCTGCAACGGGCATATTAGAAGTGTTGGCTATAAGAACTGTTCTTTTCATCAAAGGGTGCCCGGTCTTTGGGTCTTCAAGTTCCGGGAATTCTATAAGCACATCAGTCATTTCATTGCCGCGTTCACCACATCCGATGTATATAACTATGTCCGTATCAGACCATTTTGCAAGCTGGTGCTGTATGACGGTTTTCCCTGAGCCAAATGGCCCCGGTACGCAGGCTGTACCCCCCTTCGCAACCGGGAAAAACGCATCTATTACTCTCTGTCCTGTGATTAAAGGAATATCAGGAGGTAGTTTTTTCTTAAAAGGCCGCATTTTTCTCACAGGCCATTTTTGAAGCATTTTTAAGTCATAAACTTTTCCATCAGCACCTTTAATCCTGGCCACTACCTCTTCAACTGTGAATTCACCTGCTTTGATATCTTCTATAGTGCCGTTTATCCCTGGTGGAACCATTATTCTATGCTCTACCAATACCGTCTCCTGTACTTTTCCTATTATATCACCCTCTTCCACTTTATCACCTTTTTTAAGCAAAGGTACGAATTTCCATTTCTTTTCTCTTGAGAGTGCAGGGACATGCACGCCTCTTTTTATAAAATTACCCGTTTCATTCCATATAACATCAAGCGGCCTTTCCACACCGTCAAAAATAGACTCGAGTAGTCCCGGCCCGAGTTCGACAGATAGTGGACTCCCTGTTGTAAAAACAGGGTCTCCAGGACCTATTCCCCCTGTTTCTTCGTAAACCTGAATGGATGCCCTGTCCCCTGACAGTTCAATAATTTCTCCCATTAATTTTTCTTTTCCAACGTATACAACTTCATACATTTTGCTGCCAGAAACACCGCGTGCTATTACAAGAGGCCCTGCAACTTTTACTATGGTACCTTCATTCATCTTTTCCTCCTAAAAAATATCTGTTCCAACGGCTTTCTTTATTATCATTCTCAGTCTTTCCCTTGCAAATCCAGTGTCCTTTTCTCCAGGAATGGGGATTATAACAGGAAAGACTTTTTCTCTGAACTTATCCACCTCTTTCAGTAGAGATTCAAAATATGTTTCTTCAATAAATACGAGGTTAACACCTTCTTTAACTATTCTATCCAGTGCTTCCTTCGAATTTTCAACTGAAACCACGGGTATGATTTCCACCCCAAGGGCTTTAAATGCCTCTATATTAGCTTCTTTACCTATTACAACAATACTATGCATTTACACTATCTCCGGCAGTCTGTTTTTGAGTTTTTCCTCTGGTAGCGATACTGTTTTTGCGGTAAATATCATTCTCAATACACGGATTTCATGCAGTCTTGTCAGATAAAATGCAAGAACGGGTATTGAACTTACAGGTGCAAGCCTTGTGCTTTTGAGATAACCCACTATATAATTCTCGAACCCTTTTTCCATTAGGGAGAAACTGCTGTATTTTTGGAGATAGTTGAATCCATTTTGTGAAATGTCAAAATACGGCGTATTGTATAGATCTTTTATCAAGTCTTCACAGGATGAGGCTTTTAAATAGATATCAACCGGAACGAAACCGTATTGCAATATGTAATCGGATAGGAGTTCTTTTTGCTTGATAATATCAAGTCTGAAGTAGGCGAATATATTTGTTATATCTGCTTTTATTTTGTAGTAATGCCTTAGAAATGCGGATGGAATCTCTTTGGTTTGATATGAGAATGCAGATTTGTCAATACTGATATCTATTTGCTTTATATCATGACTATTAAAGTATAATTCTATACTATTTATATATGCATCGGCGAGGAAACGCGGTAGTTTATCATATTCCTCGGCTTTCAAGAGATTCAGGAGTTTGTCCGGTGGTATGGTTGATATTTTATAGAATGCCCTTGACTTATGGTCAAGCCTCTCACTAACAATCATCTTAGCAGCTACCTTTAGATTATGAAAATCGTAAACAGACCTCAGGCCCGTTTTTAATTGCTCTTCTGTGAGTAATGACGTTGTAAGGTTGAGTATATCTGACCTTGCATTGATAAATGCCGTTTCAAATTGATAGGCATGTTCGATATCCTTGAAAAACTGACCATAATATGTGTCAATTAGTTGCTTGATAAGCTCTTCGGGTGTTTTTTGTTCAGATAATCTTGAAATACGTGCAGGCTCCAGCAATGTGTTCTCAAGTGCCTTTATTCTCCCGCATGCATAAGCGTATTCAAGATTTTCCTCTTTATAAGAGGGATATTTACTAAATGGGAAATTTATCATTCCTCAAAAAGTATTTTCACAAGTTTCGGAAGGACTTCTTCACCCACAGCCATAAACAGCCTAGGATAGGAGATATCAATAACAGTTTTGTTCCCTATGAGCTTAAACCCTCCGCCCATTTCTTCTTTCTCAGGTGAGAGTGAGAGTTTCCATCCGTTTTTCCTGTTAAAATTTTCTATATCCTGTGAAGTAATGCGAGTCTCAGATCTGTCAAGAACGATTTTTTCATTACCTGTTTTAACAAAGGCCTTGAGCAAATGCTCCATGTCTTTTATATACTGAAATTTGTCCCTGTTCTTGAGCATTATCCCCGCTCTTTTAAAAACATCACCGAGTATTTTGTTCTTTTCATTGAGTAATTTTTTTGAGAGCTCTATCTTGCTTTCCTCAACTATTGCCTCTTTCTTTCTCTTTTTTAACTCAGCAGCTTCTCTTTTTGCGTAAGTGATAATGGATATTCGCTGTTTCTCAGCATCATTGAGGATACTTTGCTTTGTTTTTTCCGTATCTTCTCTAATTTTTGCAGCAGCATCCTCTGCTTCTTTCTCTATTTTCTTGAGAAGTTTTTCAATTGGCAAGAGTTCCTCCTTGAGCTAAACCTTTATTCCAAGGAGAAGGAAAATAGTGGCAAGGAGTCCCAGGACAGCATAAGTCTCAACCATGGCTCCATATATAACGGGTTTCATAGAGGCCTCCGGCTTTTTAGCTGACATTTCCACACCTGCCACACACACTTTACCCTGATGTATAGCTGAAAAAAATCCTGCTATGACTATGGGTAATGCAGCGAATAGAATGTTCCATCCCTGTGTGGTTGTGATAGGCTTGGGTGCTCCGAGCAATCCGACCTTTATTATGATAAACAAAGCGGCAATAAAGCCATAGAAACCCTGTGTGCCGGGCAGAGCAACAAGTAGAAATAACTTTCCGAATTTGTCAGGGTCTTCTGAAAGCACACCTGATGCTGTTCTTCCCGCCATACCAACTCCAATAGCTGAGCCAACCCCCGGGAGGGCTGCTGCCAGTCCTGCACCTATTATTGCAAGCATTAAGCCGAGTGACACATTAACCTCCTTATTGTTTGGTTCATATTATAAAGTAAAAAATTCACAAATCAAAACAGATGTGTTTTTGTGTAAGATTGTTCAAGGTTTTAGAAGTTTTGTTTTTTGTATAATATTCATGC